>SABV01000601.1 GCA_009928855.1 Erysipelotrichia bacterium
CCCGCCCGACCCAGTCCCTGAAACGAATATGGAGAAGAACGGGGTTTAAAAATCATGCTGCGAAAAACATTGCATCCGGCGGTCTTGATTTTATGAGCAAGGCTTAGAGCCGACTCTTCTGTCTCAATCGTGCAAGGCCCGGCAATAATAACAGCTGTCTCGCCACCAAACACAGCCTGGCTCCCTGGCAACGAACCGATTTTTATAATCGAATTGCGGCGGTTACATTTTCTGGAAGCCAGATAATACGAATAGCGGCCCGGAATAACTTCGACAACTCCGGTCCAGGCATGGGCCTCTCTTGCCAGGTCGTCTTCACCGTTGCCGTCAACAGAAAGTATCAGCTGACCATACTGGCTGGCAAGTCTGGTGTAAAACCCTTGCTGTTGCAATTTCAGACATAGGTCATTCTGTTGTTGCTCCGCCATTGCTTGATTTAATACCAGAATCATACTATGTCTCCTTCGCAAACTTTTACAAACCTAGAATCATTTACCCCAAACCGGTTCGCCATTGATTATCAATTCATGCAGACTGTTCTGCCCAACCCGATAACCAACCTGCCTGAAAGAATCAAGTTCAAAAAGAGCCAGATCCATGCAGCGGCCCACTTCGATTGCACCAACTTTGTCACCCAGCCCAAGAGCGTGGGCGGCATGCAAAGTTCCAGCGATAAGAGCTTCAGAGGCGTTTAAACGCAATTGCAACATGGCCAGGGATTGTATAATACCAGCCCCAAGAAACTGGCAACTACCTGGGTTATGGTCTGAAGCAATAGCCAGAGGCAGTCCGGCATCAATCATTTTGCGAGCCGGGGCATGATGTGATTCCATAAGATAAGTTGAAGTACCGGGCAAAACAGTTGGAATAACTCCGCTGCCAACGAGTTTTTTAATCCCTTCATCATTGGTCATCAGCAAGTGATCAGCACTTGCCGCACCAAGTTCTACGGCAAGATCAACACCACCAAGCACGTTTACTTCATCAGCGTGGATTTTTGCTTTCAAACCGTGTTTGATACCGGCTTCAAGAATTTTACGCGACTGCTCGACAGAAAAAGCCTTGCTTTCGGTAAATACATCGTTAAACACGGCAAGGCCAGAATCTGCGACCTGCGGTATCCAGACACTGCATATCTCATCTACAAACAAATCAGGCTCAGAGCGGCGATCTGCTGGAATCGCATGAGCACCCATAAAAGTAGAAACTATTCTCACCGGGTATTCGTTTTTAAGCATTTCGATTACCCGCAGCATCTTCATCTCGTTTTTCAGATCAAGACCATAACCGGTTTTTATTTCTATGGTGGTAACGCCGCTCTCAATGGCTCTTTCGAGTCTCAAGGCCGTTTCGGCAAAAAGAACTTCTTCGCTCAGGTTGCGCACAGCATTCGTAGAGCGCAAAATACCGCCACCGGCCGCAAGAATATCAAGATAACTTTGTCCCTGCACACGCATCTCAAATTCGTCGCTGCGATCGCCGGCATAAACAAGATGAGTATGTGAATCTACAAATCCGGGCACAGCCAGAAGACCTTCACCATTGAAGAATCTTGCGTCAGGT
>SABV01000602.1 GCA_009928855.1 Erysipelotrichia bacterium
GCAGCCCGAGACCGAAAATAGGCAGCAAAAAAAAGGCTGCCAGCGGGTCAAGCTGCAAGACAAAAGATCCGAAGGGCATTTCCCAGGGGATTTTAAAAAAAAGGTCACTGCCACCGGCAAGCACCTTCAAACAGGGTATGATTCCGAAGCTCCCTGCGATTATCGCCATCACAGCCGCCCAGGTTGAACATACTCTGGGGTTGGCTCTTGTTAACAGCGCTCCCACGCCGGCGACAAGAATACAACCCATGGAAGCGACAAGCAATACCACACCGCCCCTCCCAATCAGACCATATGATTACGTTCTACCACTCGGCGATTGAGGTGTCAATCAAATGCTTCATTGACGGTTGGCGGCAATGGATGTTTACCGGTGAAAACGCCCGGGTTGGTGATTTTAAGATTTTGCCTAAATGCAAAAGATTTCAGGCAACCCTGCCCAGAGTCAGGTTGAATCCTGATCTCATGGCAAGAACAATCAGCATTTACAGGCTGAATTTTTCCCATTTTCCACGAACCAGATCAGAAATTCTCGACTGACTGACCTGCAGAACTTCTGCAGCCTTTGGCGTGGTCAGGCTGTTTTCGCTAATCCAGTTTCTTACCACCGCCATAAGATCGGCACGCAATCTTAGGAGTTCAGCATCTTCCCGCGAATAGCCAAGATCCCGAAAAATATTGCCGGAAGAATCCTGCAAATGATCTGAACGCTTTACTGAACTTTGAAGCACCATAACCAACTGGCTACGCGGCCTTATAAATTGCTGGTCGATAGGTGGGTGCAGGAACCGGCTTTTTCTTATCTTTCGCTGATTTCAGCCAGGCTTCCTTCGCTTTCAAAACCTCTGCAAGAGCTTCGGAAGGCGTCAAACCAAACCCAGAACAGTGGCGAAGATCCGGAATATCGGCAATATAGCCCTCGTCTTCTTCGCTATAAAAAACGTTTATATGATAATCTTTCACTATTCACCTGTAGATCATATTTTTCAATCAGCGCAATAAACTGTTTAACCTGATAGCTCTAGGCTTTTCCGTTTACGTTCTGCAAATTAACCAGCTCGGATGGTACTGGATGAGAAAAAATATGATGGCTTCCAGATATACGACACAACTCGAAGCCAAAGCTCTCAACCATTTTCACCATATGAGCAAAGCTTACATTTTTGGGATTGTTAAGTATCTTCCTGAGCAGCTTCAATTTCTTTACCATACTGGCATTCTAGCACCAAACCTGCTCAATGTAAAAGATAACACCAATGGTCATATCGTAAAAACGAAAGCGGTTGTTGGCGATTAAACCTTTAAAGGCTCAAATCTTCTGTATTTGCAGGAAATCGCGGGTGATTCCGGTGAAAAAGTCTGCTGACCACAGGGCCAATGATTCGGGATCGCTCACGAACAGTTCAACATCTTTGCGTGCCTGCTGAAAGTCTACCTGCTGGAAGCGGGCCAACAGTCTTTCTACCAGATCATTGCCGGCAAGCTCTTCGCTTTTTGCCAGATGACCGGTCTGGCGAAGACATGCGGCAAGATGTGCCATGTTCAATGGCGTTCGTCTGGAG
>SABV01000160.1 GCA_009928855.1 Erysipelotrichia bacterium
ACCGTAATCTGAGCTGAGGCAGTTGCGCCTTCTGTCAGAGCGTGAATTGTCGAAATTCCTGCGGTCTGGCTGGCGACAAATTCAAAAAACATATAACCATTGTCGTTTGTTTCACCGCTTTCAGGGTCGCATAAACAACCGAGTCCGGCCGTAAGGCGCACCGGCGCATCAGCAATAGGTCTCAGATAGGTATCTGTCACAAGAATTGATACCGGAACCCGCTCATCTATTTTTACAGAGTTCAACGATGGAGAAATATTCATAACGATATCAGGTCGTTCTATTGACAAAATGGTTGAAGCTGAAGCGTTGTCCAGACCAAAAACAGTTATCGTAGAATTGCCAACCTCTTTTCCTGCGGTAAATTTAGTAAAAAACACTCCATCTACCGGTGTCCCGGTGATGATTTCTTCTTTATCGTCGAACAAGCCGTTCAAAGAAGAAGACAAATTAACATCTGCCGAAGATGGAAAACCGGCCGAATCCTTCGCAAGAACTATTACAGCTGTAGTTTGCCCCTGAAAAACAGAATCGGGGCTTACCGAAATTGAAAGCTGCGGAGTATCTTTTTTTTGTTTTACTACAGCGAGTGGGGCGTGTGCAATAACTCCGTTAACCATGGCGGTAACAGTCCCAACTCCAGAAACTTCAGCGTCCGGCGTGAACGAAGTTGAGAACCAGCCATCAGTAACCGAACCGGAATCTGAATCAAATTTTCCCGTAAGAGTCGATGAAAACCGTACGGTGGCCTCTTCAGCGGCTACTCCATCGAACGAAACTCCGGCAGCAACAATAATCGGAGTTTCAGCAAGAGTTGAATCTGAGCTGGTAATAATTTTGACCACAGGCGTCTTTGCGGCGGGCGACTGAACAATCAGAGACTTTGAAGCCATGATTCCATTCGCCATAACAGTCATCATCTCTGTACCTTGCGCTTTACCAGCGGTAAAAGTAGTAGAGAACCAGCCGTTAACGGTCTCACCGCTCTCATCATCGAATGTACCCCGCGAAGCGGCCAATGTAACCGTTACGTCATTAAGCGGGTGACCATAAGAGTCTTTAACCAGAACCGCAACCGAAATAACCTGTTCTGGAGTAAGCGACACAGCTGAGGGCTTGAGCTCAACCTGCCACGAACCGGCAGAGTTAGGGTCAGTCGTTATTCCAAGCCAGCTGCTCGAATAAGAGCTGCCCGAACCACCACCCCCACACCCAATTATAAGCATAAAAAAAGCCAGAAATGTCAGACATACCGGCACAATTCTCAATTTCACGGCCAAACCTCCGCCAAAGTATCAGATCTAAGCGATGACAATTACCCTGAAAAAAGCAATCAATGAATCGGCGGCACATGCCCTCTCCAGAGCTTTTCAGATATAGCAGCCATATTCACCGCAAGAGGTGATTTTAATGTACCCCGGCACATTTAGCAAGCAACTTCCGAACAACGCAAAAAATCAGGCGTTTTTTAAACCCGCTACCTGACAAACTAACATCTTGAATTAATCTGCTTGCAGCCAGGGCCGGCGAGGGTGCTGCGGCCGCTGGACTGTGGTTTTACGATGATCTGGGAGCTGATACGTTCTTTAAGAGCCGAAACGTGCGAAATTATGCCGATCAGCTTGCCTTCCTGATGCAGGCTGGCAAGGGTCTCCAGGGCGCTTTCCAGGGCGTCTTCGTCGAGAGTACCAAAACCTTCATCAAGAAAGAGTGAATCGACGCGCACGGTGCGACTGGACATGTTTGACAGGCCAAGAGCCAGCGCCAGGCTGACGATAAAGCTTTCGCCACCCGAAAGATTTTTAGTCGAGCGCACTTCGCCGGCCTGATAATTATCAATTATTCTCAACTCGAGCGAATTCTCGCTGTCACAGCTGAGCAGATAGCGATCGGTCATTTTTACCAACTGCCGGTTAGCGTGTGCCACCAGAATCGCAAAAGTGAGCCCCTGGGCAAAGTTGCGATATTTTTTGCCGTCAGAAGAACCGATCAAATCATGCAAAGCGGCCCAACGATCGCGTTCTTTTGTTTGCGCTTCAATCAAAGCGGCTTTTTCGCTGACTCTGGCTCTGGCGCTGTTGTTATCGGCAAGTTTTTGTCTGATAGCACCGATCTCACCGGTACATTTTCTTAATTCAACCATTAACGATTCCTGCTCGCCGGCGAGTGTTTCTAAAGTTTTTTCGGTAAGCTGCCGCGACAGCTCAGATTCCAGGCGCTCTTTAACATCAGCCAGCATCGCCGTCAGCTCAAATTGCCTTTTATCAAGATCTTTTGCCACAGTCTCAAGCGCTTCGCGTTCTTCGCGGTTCAGCCTGCAAGCCAGATAATCAGCCTCAGAAACAAACTTTGCCTGAATCAGGTCATGCACAAACACCTGCTCAAGCTGAGCTATTTCGGCAGAACGCTGCCCGGTATTTTCTTTTAAAGAAGCGATGCGAGTGGTGTTTTCCTGAAACTCCTGCCGACAGAGGTCTCTACGCTCGCGCGCTGATATAACAAGCCTGTCGACCCTTACGATATTTTCTTCAAGTCTGCGTTCTTCGCCATCGGGGTCTTTGCTGCCATAAAGCGCCAGGCGCTCATCCACAAGAGCTTTATACAGGCTTTTCATGTCTGTCAGCGCAGTTCGTTTAAGATTTAAGTCAGCTTCAATACCCGCCAAGAGAGCTACGCAACCGTTCACAGTTTCAGACAAAGAGATCAGGCGTTTATCCAGCTCTATTTTCAGCTGTTCATGCTTTTTCCAGGCATCAAGCCTTTTATTCAGCACACTAAGAACAGGCTCCACGCCACAAGAAATAAGATCGCCAATACCGTACAAGCCAACCTTCGCCTGCGAAGCAGCTTCCAGCTCGCTCAACTGACATCCGACCTGCCTGAATTCGTCTTCGACACGAACAAGCTGCGCTTGAGCATCGGTATTCTTGAATTTAAGCTCTTCAAGTTTTTTATCTGCGGCAATTACCGATTCATGCGCGATCTTCTCGGCTTCAGCAGCCTCTTTTTTAAACTCTTCAAGATCCTCGACTGTTTTTATCAATGTCTCAAGACGCAGTATATCCTGCCCTGTATGGGCAATTTCAGGAGCATTGCCAAGGGCATAAGGATGCTCAAGAGCGCCGCACAATGGACACGGCCGCCCGTCCTCCAGCAGTCCCCGTTCTTCTTCAAGACTGTTTATTTTCTGCAAAAAAAACATTTCACGCGTCAAATTTTTTAAATCAGCGCGATACTCACGCAATAACCGCCCGGCAAGCAATTCAACGATGCTTGCGTCGGCCTGCTTTACCTTATTTCTGGCCTCTGTTAAAAGCGCCAGCAATAAAGCACACTCTTTTTCGTGGGCAATAAATTCTTTATTGACGGCATGCTGCCTTTTCTTTGCAAGCATTACCTCTTCAGACAGGGCATTTCGACGTGTCGCCCAAACAGCAAGGTTTTGTAACTGCTCTTTTAATGCCACAAATTCAACAATAAGATTACCGTCGATGGCATTGCTACGAAGATAGTTTTCAACTTTCATCAATTCAGAATTGCTCTGCGCCAGCTCCCCGCTCAATGCGGTTTTTCTCGCAGCTTCATTGGCAAATCGCCCCTCCAGAGCAAGAACTTCACCAGAAGCCTTTTTCAGAGCCGTATCATGCTCGTGCAGTTGCAAATCGAGGGTCCGAACTTTTTTAATCACATCAAGTTCGGCTTTTTGCGCGCTTCTAGCTGCAGCAAGAGTCTCTTCAGACTTATTTAAATGCAACTCTGCGTTCGCCAGAGCCTGCTCAAGCTTTTCACGCGCCTGCTCACTTTTCGATAACGCCTGAAGTTCGTTCTGTTGCAAGCTTCTGAGGGAAAAAATCCGAGCATGCCCGGCATCAAATTCGGCAGCCTGCTGCGCCCGACTCAGTCGCTGCCGCTTCGTAGCAAAATTCTGAGATTCATTGCCAACCTGCACACAGGCTGCATCAAGCTTTTTTTGCTCTTGATCGAGCCCTGCGACTGTTTTACGCCACTGAATTGCATTGGTCAAAAGGGCATTATGTGAAGTCATGCCCTCTTCTGCCCGCGTTTTTTCGTCTGACTCTGCTGTAAGTCTCGCAATTTCTTCTTCGCCAAGCAGTTGAATGCCAGAAAATTCGGCTTTTAGAAGTTCAACTTTTTCTTTTTCACGGGCATAACACTCATGCACATGTATAGAAATCTGGCTATAAATTTCGGCACCGGTAATCTGCTCAAGAACCGGAGCGCGTTGATCGGGCGGCGCTTCAAGAAAAGCGGCAAAACCGCCCTGAGCAAGCAGCATCGACCGCGTAAAACGCTCAAAATCCATGCCCGTCTTTTCTTCGACCAATTTAGGCACTTCGCTGACTTTACTGCCCAGAATCCTGCCGCTTAAAGCTTCGGCAATCTCATGTTTCTGCAGGCTCAACTTGCCGCTTACCGAACCACGCGCACGGTGCTGCTCCCAGAAGCAGCGATAAGTACCGGTCTGCGATGCGAATACCACCTCAGCAAAGCATTCAGCTGTCTGACGCGACATGACTTCATTAGTACTCTGCGAAATCACCTTAAGCCTGGGCGTTCTGCCATAAAGCGCCAGACAGATGGCATCGAGAATACTTGACTTGCCAGAACCAGTCGGGCCTGTAATCGCAAAAATCCCGTCACTGACATAAGCAGACTGCGTAAAATCAATCGTCCACTCACCCATCAGCGAATTTATATTTTTAAAACGCAGCTGCAGAATTTTCATGTGCCCACCATCTATTCAAGGTTAACATCTTTTTCGTGCAGCGAAGCCAGCGCAACACGGTAAGTCTGAAGCAGTTCCTGGCGCTGCGCCGCCGGTACAGCACGGGCATCGAGGCAGCGATTAAAAACCTCTTCAACGCTCAAGTCATTTATCGTTTCGCCGATATCAAGAGGTACACCAAACCCAGCCACAAGCTGCATATTTTTGATTGCCATGATTTCGATCTTTGAACCCGCAATTGCCGATTCAAGCGACTCTTTCACCTTAATCGGCGGCGCAGTTTCAGTGAGCTTTACTTCAAGCCAGACACTGCCGCCCGACTGTTTAAGATGGCTAATCTGATCAAGAAGCTCGGGCAGAGTTCCTGAAATGCGCTTTAACCTCTGAAAACAGGGTATTGAATGTTCCACAATCTGCGGCGTAGTACCAACAAAATCAACAAGCAAAACCTTTTTTTCATGCTCTGCCTCGCCAAACCCCATTGGCAAAGGTGAACCACAGTAACGCATTTTTTCGTTTCCGGCGACAACCTGTGATATGTGCAGATGCCCAAGTGCCAGATAATCTATACAGGGTGGAAATGCTTCTGCCCCTGTCTGTGCAAGAGTGCCGACGTAAAGTTCTCTGACTCCATCGTCTTCAATGGTTTTGCCGCCAGCAGCAAAAAGGTGCCCCATGGCGATCAGCGGCACATTGCCTGCTTCTTTGCGCATAGATTCAGCAACTTTACAGACTTCGACGTAATGCTTTGTTATGCCGTCAAGCAGTTTACGCGATTTTTCCCGCGCATCTTCGCCAGCTTCAACTGTTCTGATATCGCGATCACGCAAATACGGCACGGCACAGACAATCGCCTCGACATTTCCCGCAACACCACGCAAAACGACCACTTCGTCGGCCGGGCAATCTGAGGCAGCACCGACAACATGCACATTCAATCCCTTCAACAGCTCTTTTGGGGCATCAAGAAATGATGACGAATCATGGTTGCCACCAACCACAACGACATGGCGACAGCACGAACCGGCAACACGGCAGAGAAATCGGTAATAAAGCTGTTGCGCACGATTTGTCGGCATGCTGGTGTCGAAAATATCCCCGGCAATCAGCAAGGCATCGACTTTCTGCGCCTCAATGGTCTCAAACAGCCATTTAAAAAACGCCTCAAATTCATCATAGCGTTTGCGGGCGTGCAAAACCCGCCCAATATGCCAATCAGAAGTATGCAAAATTTTCATAAACGATCTTAACCCTCAAAGTGCTTTTCGAGTTTATAGAATACCATCACCCTCGGTATTTTTCTTCAGCAAAAATCCCCCGGCAACAAGAGGCTTGACATTTTTTAAACTTTTATATATTTTATCTATATAAAACTAAACAAAAGGATTATTTGTTTATGAAAAAATCAGAAAACCTGTTCGATTTGCCCATCGAAACTATAAAAAATGCTTTTACAGAAAACCAGCAATATTTTAGCTGTCTGATATGCGGTCGCGAGATTGAAAAAGGCATTATTTATAAAGAAGGTGAAGTATTTTATGAAGCCCGCCGTTTTATGGAAATGCACATCAGCCGGGCTCACAACTCCGTATTTGAATACCTTATCGGGCTCGACAAAAAAACGACAGGCCTCTCAGAGCACCAGTGCGAACTGCTGCGCCGGTTTTACCAAGGCATGCCAGATGTACAGATACAGAAAGAACTACAGATTGGCAGTCCCTCGACTGTTCGCAATCACCGTTTTGCATTAAAAGAAAAAGAAAGGCAGGCAAAGATTTTTATGACATTGATGGAACTGATACGCGACAAAGAAAAACAACCCCAAAAGTATGTAGAACCTCACCAGACAGCGACAATGATAGATGATCGCTACAAAATAACAGCCGAAGAGAACGAAAAAGTTCTTAAAAAATATTTTCCGGATGGTCTTGACGGGCAGCTGACAACTTTTAAGCTTAAAGAAAAAAGCAAACTGGCAGTATTGCGACAGATTGCAACCAGAATTGCGCCGAAACACAAATACACCGAAAAAGAAATTAACGAAATCCTAAAAACCGCTTACAGCGATTACGTCACGATACGCAGATATCTTATTGAATACGGTTTTCTGGACCGCACACCAGATTGCAGCGCCTACTGGCTGCGCTGATAAAGGCGCGGTTCCTTGTAAAAAAAAAGCCCTGCAGCGCCTTTAGCGCTGCAGGGCTTTTTTTATATATCAGGCGCTGTGAGCTTCAAGAAATTTAATTCTTTCATTAAGCGAAATTTCGACCTGATGACCAAGGTCTCTGTAAGTGCCCTTCATTGATTTATAAAGTTCAACGATTGCACGGGCATTTGCAATCTCTTTTTCGGTTTCAATAGAACTGATTTCTTTATCAATAACCTTCCATGATTCGCTGACCTTGTTCATCATGGTCATGTACATTGGATTCGTCCAGGGTTTTGGCATGCCAGGATGCATAATTTCACAAAGATACTGACCGGCATAAGCAGCGGTATCCATGGCTTTTGATAAATCAGCCCCGTTGAAAGCAAAAGACGGAACGGCCATGGCAACAAGCAATACCAGCAAAAACATTCTAGCTATTTTAAGCATTTTTTTCTCCCAATTATTTTTTTTCAGAACGCCCTGCTTTTAGCAATAAACATGCCAAGACACAATCCAGCATCAATCTTGTTTTTTCAAGCACACCAGGTTTGCCCATGTTAAAAATTTGTCAATTGATTAACCAAAAAATCAGCAGGCTGTCACAAAATTTCATCAGTCTCAAAACAGGCAACCATGATTTTTGCTATAAAATAGAGCAAACGTTAAGATTTAACTTGAAATACCCGTTAGTCAGCGAAAAACAGATTATAAAGTTGCTTTTCGACAACTTTGCTCTATGGAGTTCCAAAAACGGTTGTGATACACTCCTTTTTCTGCTGATGATGATCATCAGACAGAAAAATTTATCAGAAAGGCATTTCTCTCGACAGCCCCGCAAAGGTGGGCCGCGGAGAAACGAAGGCGACAGGTTATGCTGCTCATTGAAACCTATGTTGGAATGTCAAAAATTGAGGGTTTAGGCCTCTTTGCCGCTAAAGACATACCCGCCGGAACCAAAATCTGGGATTTTCATAGCGGTTATGACCAGGTTCTCGATGAAAATCAGCTCGCATCAATGCCAGAATGGCAAAGTGCATTTTTCAGAAAATACTGCTTTTCCAATGACGGCAAATATTACTACTGCATAGACGATGCACGATTTATGAATCATTCCGACTCGCCAAATGCCATGGACAAAGAAGATGGCACATATGCCGCCAAGCACATAAAGGCCGGGCACGAAATCACCTGCAATTACGCAGGCATGGGAAAACACGACAAGGATCACCGTTTTAACATGGCTTGGTACGTCTCAAAATAATTACGTCTTTAAAAAGCAGCCCCGACAGGAATTTGCCTATCGGGGCTGCTTTTTT
>SABV01000603.1 GCA_009928855.1 Erysipelotrichia bacterium
AGGTTTTTTTCATTAAACAGCTTCCTATCTTGATAACTTATGGCTAATCTACGCACGAAGTTATCACACGCCGAAAGAATGTGTCAAACCATTAAGGCTCTGGCGAAAAAATAATTATCTGCCAATTAAAGATTCTGAAGAATCTTCCGATAGGTGATTACGGGAAAGTGTAAAACCCGGATTCTACGAAACAATTAGTTTCTTTAAAAACTGAAAGGAACAGAAGTTAAATGAATAAACGGCATCATTCATATCTTCTGACCGGATTTCTTGTCTTTGCGTTAGCGTCTACAGCCATGGGGCAGTATTACGAAAATCAGGCTCCCGAGGGCTATTCGATGGCTCCGCCTTTTGAACACGAAGAATATGTAGACGCACTGCCATCAGTCAATGCTGACAGCAGCTGGGTCGAAGAAAACGTTGAAGAAACAGAATCGGTCGGTTACCAGACTTACACCATAAAAAAAGGTGACACTCTCGGCTCTATTTCTAAAAAGTTCTTTGGCTCAACTCAGCGCTGGAAAGAAATAGCCAAAGCCAACGGCATCAGCAATGCTGCCAAAATCAAAGTTGGTCAGGTTCTCGAAATTCCGACCACGCAATCTGAAAAAGGGCAGGGCACGACATACCGCCAGCGAACCAGGTATATATCATCGCCGCCAACGACTGCGCCGGCACAGGCACCAATGAACAGTCTTCCGCTGCCTCCTGTAACTCAGGGTGAAGATGCCGTACTTTACTCTGAATCAGGACTACCGCAGATTATTCTGCCTGGCGAGCGCGTCAGAAGAAACAAAAAAGACGACAACCATGTTGCCTTTAATGGTCTTACCGGTCTTGTTAACACATTTGCCGCTTACCCGCTCGGCGAAAACATGTTTTCGACCGCTTTCGGCATGGTGTGGAACAAGATTACCAGGCGCGATGGCGAACGTCTTGAGAATGGTGAAGATGCCGACTTCTGGGAATTCCCGATTCTGATGACCTACGCCGGCGAAAACTTTGAAGTGGCCTTCAAGCTGCCGTTTGAATCATACGATGTGTTTGCGCCCATAACTTACAATTTCAGAGATGGCAGTGACTCAGGAATGGGTGACGCGCAACTGCGACTCAAATTCAGCTCACAGAACGACGAAATGGCGTCATGTCTCGGTCTGGGTGCGATTTTCCCGACTAGCGACATTACAATAGGCAACACCGAAAACAACAATGCCTGGGAAGTATTTGCCGGTCTGTCGAGCAAACGCAAAGAAGGCGGCAACATTCATCTCAATGGCGGTTACCAAGCTGGTGACGGCAATACGACTCATGAAGGTGTGTTTGGCAATATCGGCTTTGATTACGCCCCGAACGAATCATTCACTTTTATGGGTGAAATAAACTTCTACAATCGTATCAACAATGGCAGAAGCACAGACCTTACTCTCGGACTGCGCTATCATGTGAAGCCCGGCATGTCTCTGACTCTGGCAAGCCCCATAGCCTTGAGCAATGACATGTTCTTTGGGTATGATTACCGCTTGCAGGGTATGTTGCAATATCATTACTGATC
>SABV01000161.1 GCA_009928855.1 Erysipelotrichia bacterium
CGCAGCTTCCGAGTTCGGCTTTTTGAAGCCGGTTGTGGAAATTCTGAAATGGCCGGCCTGATCAAATGCATCTGGTTTTTTACCGGTTTCAAGGCACGGGTTTCCATCTCTGCGTCCAGAAGAAAATCTGTTCTATAAATTCGAGTCGAAGGGAAATCTTTGTATTCGGGTTCTTTTTTTAAATTGCTGTAAATTGGCAAAATGTCGCGGCATAAAAAGCTTGAGTCGCTTTTAAGAACGTGCTGAATTGAGCTAAAGGCAAAGTCGGTGAGATGAAAAATTTGCGCGATATTTGTTCTGTCTGCGACAAAGCTGTTTTGAATCGGCGAAAAAGCCGGGTAGGAAAAGCCGAGCTTGAAAAATAAGGGGTGTTGCGGAGTGTAGCCCAGACGTGTTCTGGCTTGGTAAAAATAGCCGCTTTTTATCGGCATATCTTTTAGTAAAGCGTTAAGACCGTGTTCAAGAAGCAGTATTTCAGAAGCGAATTTTGCGGGTAAAACCGGCGTGGCAGGCTGGTGGTAATTCTCATTTTTTGAAGAAACATTTTCGATGTTGAAAACTGGATCTTCATAATTTCTGATGCAGTTAAAAGCGGCAATGTTAAAATCGAGCTCTTTTTTTATGAACTCAGCAAAATCATGCTGTATAAATCTGGAGTTGACCTTTTCTTTTGTTAGACAGAATGACTCATCTCTGGTTGCAGGTTTCCAAAGAAGCTTTGCATCGGTCGAAGCTTTCAATAGAAAGAGTGCTGGCGTGTAAGGGTCGCTCTTTGTCGAAAATAGAGTAAAATTGCTGTCGTCTATCTTTTTGCATGTGTTCTGAATGTGCAGCGCCAGGGTGCTTTTGCCATATAACCCGAGGTTTGTGTAAAAGTTTTCTGTGCGTGTTTCAAGAGGAGACTGACAAATATTTATTTTGTAAGTCTGGTGCGAAAATCTTTTTGGTGGGCGATTTTCGACGGGCAGATCTTTAAGCCTGGCGAATTTGAATCTTGGCAGAAAATCGTGTTCTGGAGACAACTCCAGCTTGCTGCCCGAAATGGAGTTTAAAAGAACCGGTTCTGCTGGTGCCTGTGATTCGAATTGTCGGGTCAGAGGCGATAGATGATAACGGGCATTATGGTTAAAGATGTCGCGATTAACTGTTTCGACAGTGATAGCGTGATTGTGAAAAAGAGGGCAGTAGTTGCGAAACTTGAATGCAAATTCAGGCGGAATAAAAAAATGGGTGACACCCGGAATTTTAAATAGTTGCCAGTCGCAGATAAAATCAAAGTGACGGTTTTTTTGAGTGGCAAAGCCCAAAATGTGCCCAAGTGACGGAATATCAGGCAGATCCGCAGATGATTTGAAGAGTATCGGTGACGGGTAACTCGATTTTTCAGGTTGCATAACAATAGTCTGAGCAATATTAAAATCTGTGTCTTTGGCAA
Source organism: Erysipelotrichia bacterium (assembly GCA_009928855.1). GTDB lineage: Bacteria > Muiribacteriota > Ozemobacteria > Ozemobacterales > Ozemobacteraceae > Rifleibacterium. The sequence continues at coordinate 1,436 of SABV01000161.1, forward strand.
AACGATCGTCAAACCGAAACACCGGTTTGACAGAGAGACATGAGGGTTTTTCTCTGTCCATTATTGATGCAGACGTTGCTGTATTATCGGTGTTAGCGAATCCGAATTGACCGGGACTTGCTCTGAATATTCTTGGGTAGTCAGGTGCCACGGCTATCTCGCGGGGAATGCCCGAAATAGTGTTGGTGATACCTGACATTCTTATGCGAATTCGATAGTTACCCGGGCTTTCTTCTAAAAAGACCTGAAGTTCGTCTGGGGTAACAAAAAGCCTTGCGGCAGCAGCAATTTGAATTTTTTCAAGATGTGGAGAGAGCTTTTCTAGGAGCTCGCCATCGAGACATGGTTGATATTCACTGGTCTTTTCAGTGGTTTCAAGGTCCGGTGACGAGTTCATGAATGACAGAAAACGCTGAAAACCCGAAATGGTCTGGTGTAACAGCGAATTCGTTTTCAGAACGGCAGGAGATTCTTGCAGCCTGTGGCTTGAGAACTCGTCATTGATCGGGCTTACAAAAATGAATGGATAGTTGAATAATTTGCGAATTTCGAGATTGTTTAAAGTGCGCTCGGCAAGACTCTGGTCTTCAGGTGTCGCCGGAACGCGGTTAAATACAAGCGCGGTGTTCTCGTTGAGCTGGTAATAAAGCGCCGGATTTTCTTTGATTAGTGTGTCGAGCAGAATAATGCTCTTTTCGTCAGGCTGGGAAAGTATGAGCGACAGTGGGCGGTTGCCTCGCCAGAGATAGTTGCGCGATAGAAGCTCTGATACCTGTTGAGAATATTGCGTGCCAGAGGGAAAATTCACCATGACCACGTCAAATGAAGATTTTAACTGAATGAAAAAATCTCTGAGAACGGCATCGTTAAAGAGATGGATAGAACTTGTAAGGTTAAAAGCCGGAAAATATGAGATAAGTGTTGTATCAGAAAAATAGAAATTTTTCTGGTAACGCGAATCCTGGGTGTGGGGCAGCGTCGAGATATCGCTGTATTCCTGAAGAGTTATCGCCTGAGAAAAGCTGCTTTTAAGCTTTAAAGGAGTCCCGGAGTCAAGGTCGACAATCGCGATTTTTTCGCCGAGATTGTTAAGATGGGTAGCAAGATTGGCGACAATAGAAGCTTTTCCAGAGGCGCTTCTGGTCGAAGTGAAAAAATAAACAGGTGTTAGAAATGATGCCCTTCCCATGGTGTGCACATCATACCATACGCAACTCTCATGAAACTACAAAAAAACGCTGCTAAATTTCGATGGTCATGCCTTCACGGGCAAAATCGGTAGGTGTGAAGAGCTTGCGGGCATTTTCTTCCATCGCGACAAGTTTTTTATCATTGTGAAGCGGGTCATGGTGGGTAATTATAAGCCGCCTGGCCCCGACGGCCTTGGCAGATCTGATACCCTCTTCTGGCACTGAATGACCAAAACCCTGTTTCCCTGGGCCGGGAAGACCGAATTTATGGGGAGAATATTCTTCCTGGGTGTACTGGCCGTCAAAAATGAGCAAATCTACGCCACGGGCCAGTTCTAGCAAATTTTGATCAATTGTTCCGTCGGTGGGGTGCTCGCAGTCTGTGGCAATTGCTAATGAGCTTTTTCCATCTTCAATGCGGTAGCCAAGCACTCCGTTGGGATGAATCAGTTTTGCCGCAGATACAACGGCATTGCCAATTTGCACCCGGTTGTCTTTGAGCGTTTTAAATTGCAATATAGACGAAAGATAGCTCAGATCAACCGGAAAATAATAATTGTCCATCTGCCCGCTCAATGTTGACTCCAGACGATCGCCAACATCTGAGGCCCCGTAGAGATGAAAGTGATTGCTGTTTTCTGTTATGCGCCTGCCGTGCTGATCTTTTTTGCCGATGTAGGCCGGCGCAAAGAAGGGAAAGCCTTGGATGTGGTCCCAGTGGTAGTGGGTAAAGAAAATATGCGCCATGCCTTTGCCCTGGCCAAACTCTTTCTGCATCAGATCCATGCCGAGCACTCTTATTCCTGTGCCGGCATCAAATATTATCCTCTGATTGTCAGAGGTAATGACTTCGATGCAGGTAGTATTCCCACCAAATTCAACTGTGTCTTTTCCTGGTACGGGTATCGACCCCCGAACTCCCCAGAACTTTATAATCACTAGGATTTACCTTTCAGCTGACTTTAAAGGCGCATTGCAACTATCGATTCTACAACTCTTTCCAGATCAGTTTTATCATAAAATTCGATTTCTATTCTACCCTTTTTTTTGCCCTGCCTGATGCGGACCTTGGCTCCAAAAAGTTCTTGAAGGTTTTCTTCAACAGCACGAACGTGCATGTCTGAAGTCATTGGCAACTTCCCTTTCTTTTTGCTCGATGTTTCTACCGAATGCCTTATCTGAGAAATCTGCTTTTCAATCTCATAAACAGAAAGTTGGTCTTTAATAATACGTCTGGCCCATGTTCTGATTTCAGTGGGGTCTTTGATTCCCGCAAGCATTTTTGCATGGCCTGCCGAAATTTTTCCTTCGGCTACGAGCATTTGCACATCATGTGGAAGCTGCAGCAATCTCAGCCTGTTGGTTAGAGCTGATCTGCTTCTTCCTATTTTGTCAGCGAGCTGATCGTGGGTGAGCCCATGATTTATAACAATGTCTCGAAGCGTTCTTGCTTCTTCTACCGGGTTGAGGTCTTGTCTCTGGATGTTTTCTATAAGACCCGCCAGAAGTGTGTTCTCTTCGTTGAGCTTTCTGATGACCGCTGGTATACTCTTCATACCCGCCAATTTGCTGGCTCTGTAACGACGCTCACCAGAAACTATCTGATATCTGCTGCCAATAAGTCTTACCAGAACCGGCTGCAAGACACCATTCTCGCGAATAGATTGCGCCAGTTCTTCCAACGCCTGTTTATCAAAGACCTTGCGGGGCTGATTCGGATTTGGGTAAACCCTTTCCAGTGGGAGCAGCTTGAATTCAATCTGATACTCGCTGTTCACATCGGTGTAGCCCACGTGGTCAATATCGGCATTTTCATTGTATGAACTTAATGAATTTTTCAACATATTTGAAGATTGTCTCTCTAAACAAAATTGCACGAGTATGTTATCATGACCGACAAACTGCAGACAATAGTTTATAAAAATACACAGGGGGAAATTTATGAAAAAATTTCACGCCTCGCGAACTGTAAGGCAATTGAGCCTTTTTATACTGATGGCCAATTGTTTTATTTTCTCAACGCTCTTTGCGCAGCCGGTGCAGACGACTCCTGAATTTCAGAAAGCAATGCAACTGCTGGCTCAGGGCTCTTATGAACAGGCCGTAGACGAACTTAAGCAGCTTCTCGGTAATGGAAAAGTTCATTCGTCGACAATGGTTGAAATTGGCAAGATAAGAATAAAACAGGCTGAAGCCGAACTGAGTGCTGCCCTGGCACACTTCAGCGAAGCTGCTGATATGCTTAACAACGGCATTCAGGCCGGCGGCGTCAGCGGCCCTGAACTTCCGAAAACCCTGTTCGATCTGGGGCGGGTTTACGAAGAAAGAATCAAAAATTATTCAATGGCTGCTGAAGTTTATACCAGAATAATTGAAGAACACCCCGCATTTCTTGCTATAGACAAGGTTTATTATAACCTTGCAACCTGCCAGGAACTACTTGGACAAGCTGAGCAGGCTGCAGAAAATTATAAAAAAGTGGTTGCAGATTATTCTTACAGCACATTTTTTCAGGCCGCCCAGGAAAAAATGAAAAAGCTCGCTATCGGCACAGGAGTTCAGGAAGGAGCTATCGCTGTACAGGAAACAATCGTAGAAGACGCTTCTGACGAAGAAGAAATAAAAGCGAACCTCGACCTTGGAGATATGCGCGCCGAATCCGGAGACTTCAAAGCTGCCGCTGCTGCCTATCGAAAAGCAATACAGGCCAGTGCGGAGCCTGAAGATGCCATGGCCGCTTATCGCAAGCTTATCAGTATGCTGGATGAAAAACAAAAGGACTATAAAGGAGCCGCCGCAGCGGTTGAAGAAATGCTGCAGCGCTTTCCGGATGCTCAGGGGGGCGCTGACCTCGTTTATCGTCTTGGTCGTATTTATGAAGAAGACTTGGAATCAATGAAGACTCAGGTCATTGATGGCCGCATCAGATACAGAAAGAGCAGTGAAAATGTGAGCAAGGCAATTGATTATTATAATTCTGTAACTGAAAAGTTCCCTGATGCCGATGTATCGGCAGACGCTTTTTTGCGTAAAGGCGAACTCTATGAAAAGGAACTTAAAGACTATGACAAGGCCAGACAATCCTACCAGGAATTTCTTAAACAATTCCCAGGTCATAGTGAAGCAGGCAATATTCGCGAAAAACTCGAAGACCTCGAAGGCTACTGAACGAACCTTAAAAAAGATGCCTGTCGGCAGAATTGCCGGCGGCATCTTTTTTGTTATGTTTTTTATGTTTATCAGCTCTGGCGCCTGTTTTGCTAATGCAACGGTTAACGGCCTGAGCGGAACAATGCTGGTGCCTGGTCTTGAAGTTTTGCCGCCGTCGGGTGCCCGGGCCGCTATTCATATGATTGGTGAGTCAGAGTTCAGCGAGGCAACTTTTAAGGGTGTATTCGCCTTTTCTGATGATTCAGAGGTTGCTATTATTAAAAGATTCACCATTAAGGGCAAGAATGACCAGACTGACCCCATTTTTGCGGCAAAATACAAGGTCAGGGCAAATATGGCGGTTGCCGCTATCTTAGACCCGAATGACGGTTACCAGGATTCGGTGATGCTGCTTTCTGGAATGCCGGGAAACCGTGTCGTGCTTGGAGTGGGCACGAATATTGCCATGAACGAAAACGAAAGAAAAGCCTCTTTTGGCCGTTACAGCGAAGATGGCGCCGAAGTTGATCCCATATTTTTTGTGATGGGCGCAAGTCTTAATATTGACTCCGATACGAAGCTGACTATTGATTACGCCGGAAACGATTTTGTGCTGGGCATGCGCCATGCCTTTGATGAGCGCCTGAGCCTTGATTTTGGCGTCTACACTCCTAATCGTATTTACGACAAGACTCGCTATATTGTCGGAGCGAATTTTGGGTTTTAAAAAGCTGGTATGATAGTAACGATTTTTAACGCAATTCTTGTAATTCTGATTACCTGGTTGAGTTATCGCTATTTTGAATTGCGAGAACGGGTCACTCCTGCCGAAGAGCGTTATCTTCACCTTATGTCTGGTGTTTCTTCGATTATAGATCGCATCGAAGGCTACGAGATTGCACATGCAGCAGAAATTGCCGTTGTGGCCGAAAAGATCGCTGTTGCAGCAGGAATGGACCCTGATCAGATCGAAAGCCTGAAGGTTGCCGCTATGCTGCATGATATTGGTGAGTCACTTCTGCCCAGAGATATTTTGCGAATACCTCAAAAACTTGATGAAGAAAAGATTTTTCTGATGCGCACTCACCCCCTTCTCGGAGAACTACACCTTAAAAAGCACGTGGACGGACATGATGAGGTGCCCTCGATAATCCGTTGGCATCACGAACGATGGGACGGAATGGGATACCCGGATAATCTGAAAGCAGAGGAAATTCCTCTCGCGGCCAGAGTTCTGGCCATTGCCGACGCGGTTTCGGCCATGAGTCATAACCGTTTATATCGCGACAGACAGTATGAGAATGCCTGCGAGATAGCACTTGAGATCGAAAAAAATGCCGGCACACAGTTTGATCCGGCTCTTGCAAAAATCTGGGTGCAGATGAATAACCCTCAAGATAATGGGCGGGTTTCATGATGTTGAGACTGCAATCTTCATGGCTGCTCGAATCGGTAGCTGAAATTTCCAGTGTAGATTCTGTTTTTTTTCCTTTTATTCATAGATTTTCTGTTCTCAACTGGTTGAGCCGGCGCGAAATTTCGTTGCACGTCAACTCGCCGATTGACAGCCAGGCAATGCTGGTTCGTTCATGGCTTGATGGCTCTGTTGGCAAGTTTTCTGAAAAAAATATTCATAAATTCAATCAGGTAATTCAACGCCCATTCGATATAGAGCTCAACCCTTTTAAGTCCTGGAAAGACAGAATTTTTACCACCCAGCAGCTTGATTATCTTTTTTACTGGCGCGAAGCCGCATACGAAATCGAAGATGAAAAGCAGCGGGAAATTTTCTGGGCAACTGTCTACCAGATAATATCCTATTGGCTGAGCATGAAAAATGCCGGTCTTGAAGCGAATCTGCAACCGGCCGAAATAATGAAGCTCACGCTTGACAGTCATGGGCGCTTTATTGTGGGCCGTGACGGATCTCTGCATATAACCTGTCTTCCACTTGATGAAGTGGCGCCCGGCCATTCTTCTCTTGCGGTTTTCCCTCTTCTTTTTGAAGACGATGATGGCAGCGAAAACGAAGCCCAATCTATTTTTCATGCCTGGTTTCATGGGCATGCAGATCAAGAGCAGGCAAGGCGAGATATAAAGCATGCGTTACGCAGATATCTGATTTCATTCGATCGGCCACGCGACTTTTCTTTGCATGCCAAACTCGCTGCTCTGGCCGATGTAACTGTTTTTGCCTGGTCAGGTTTGTCGTTGCCACCCAGACTGTATGAACAAGAACTGGTAAGGCCATTAAGAGAGGCTTTTTCAGGGCTCTACAAAAAATCAGGGCTTTCTTTAAAGGCTGTAGACAAAAGCAACGATGCTTATGATTATCTGCTGATTTTTTTTAACTAACCCAGCAAGCCTGTTTTCTTGGTGAGAGTATTGTGGTAACATAC
>SABV01000604.1 GCA_009928855.1 Erysipelotrichia bacterium
TGTCGTATCTGTCTGTTTATAAATACGACAGCGATATGTAACCCGCTTTTAAATTAACACCGCCCGGTAACTTAGCAGGTCTAAGTGACCGGGCGGTCTTTTTGCCGGTAGATAGCTGTTTGTTCGCAGGCATGGCGAATTAATAGATTGCAATTTTGTATTATTTGCCGTAGATTTTCAGGGTATGCTTAAAAAACATAAATATGCTGTGATGATGATGTTCCTGGCCATCCTGGGAGTCTTTTTTGCGCTTGTCTCCGTTCAGGCCAGAAGCAAGGATTATGTGCTTGAGCTTACCGTTTACACAGACAGGTCTGAGAGTTATGTGCTCTATGTCGATCTTGACGATCGCGAATTAACCAGGTTGCGCAATGACTCAGCAAATGAAATTAAACTCTACCTTGTTCGTGCACGCAGAGAATATGCCGACGAAATCGGCTATCGAAGCGAAATATACGGTGAAGAAAATTATAAAATGGTGGTTATCAAGCGTTATATCTTTATTGTTAAAGAAAAATCAAGCGGCAGAATTCTGCTGTCTAAATAGCATCTCGACCATGACCAGCTTTTGGAGGAGGCCATGAATATTATAAAGTCTAAAATTGTTTCTGTGGCGTTGCTTTGTGCTTTTTCTGTGATTTCATCAAGTTTGTTTGCATTGGTAAAGTCACCCCCTGAAAAAGCGATTCTTCCAAATGGTCTGCGTGTTATAGCTGTTGAAGACAAAAGTCTTCCGGTAGTCGCTGCCGGTATTGTTTTTGACACACGGGTTTTCTATCGTAATAACCGCAACTCTGGCCTTGGGAGAGTTTATCGCTCATTGCTTGATTCATCAGGGCTTAAAAATGAGTCTCGCTTTGATTTTAACGCGCGTCTCGAACAAGTTGGCATTATCACTGAATTTGGTGGCGGCCAGGATATGTTTTATTCTGCATGTAATGGCAATGCCGAACACCTGAATGTGATTCTAGAATCTTTGCTTAACCTCGGTTTTAACCTTAAGCCCACTGCCGAAGATTTTGCCCGGGCTAAAAGCGAAGCTGTTAGGTATTCAGTCTCGACAAAAAAATATCCCAGATCTACCGGTTTCATGGAACGCATGATCTGGAAAGATATTTATCCCGATGGTGCAGCGGAATGCAATAGCCCTATCAGCGAACAGATGCTTGAAAAAATACAGTTTGAAGATCTCGATGCTTTTACAAGCTCTGTTTTTGTGCCAAATAATGCTGTTCTGGTAGTTGTTGGTGATATCAGCGCTTCAGATGTTTTTAAAACTTCGATGAAACTCTTTGGAGACTTGCAGGCTGTTACTGTTGATGCATCCATCGATGGTGACAGTGTAAAACCTGAACCTAAAAAATCAGGTAAAATTGAAAATATTGAATATCTTGATATTGAAGAAACAGAAGTATTGCTCGGTTTTGAAGCGCCGGGCTATAACGACCCGGAAATGTCGTCAGCATTCCTTTGGCAGGCCGCTTTGCATGATATAAACAATTCCTGGCTTGAGTATACGGTCAAAAAAGATTTTCCCGAACT
>SABV01000605.1 GCA_009928855.1 Erysipelotrichia bacterium
ACCGAGTGCCTGAGCGTCGACACGTCCATCCCGCGCTCGAGGAGCCCGATAGACCTGCCGAACGTCGTATTCTCGAGCATCGATCCACCTCCGCGGCCCCCGTTCGCCGGAGGCCCTCACCTTCACTTATCGGCCAATATCGTCAGGGCTTATATGCTTTTTCGCCACAGAGACACTGAGACACAGAGAAAGCTTAAGATCTTTCAGCTTCTTCCGGTTTAGTCTTTGCATTCAGTTTTGCTCTTTAAAATCCGTACAAAATCAGGTTGATAGCGCATTTTTTGCTTGACTTTTAGCAAAAAGTTCGCGGACCGCAACTGTAACTATCTGACATTACAGGAGTTACATTATGCGACCATTCAAAAGACTGAAACAACGACGAAAATACCGTGCTTTCAAATTGATTCTTGCCCCGATCTTTGAGAGATTCAAGTCAGATAACGAACTTGAATCCAGGGGGTATCGCCCGTTGCAAATGTCTTTTGATGATCAGCTCAAGGCCTTGATTTTCTATCACTTGCAAGAGTACTCATCCGGCAGTGAGCTTCTCCAGGCGATGGAACAGAATGACTTTGCCAAAGCGTGTGTTACCCCTGCCAAGGGAATCAAGAAGAGTTCCTTTTTTGAGGCAATCAATACCCGTGGTCTTGAACAGCTTTCCGAGGTGTTCAATCATCTTGTAAAACAGGCTGGAGCAGTACTCCCTGATGAGTATGCCCACCTTGGCAATCTGGTGTCCATTGACGGTTCTTTGATAGATGCTGTTCTGTCCATGGAATGGGCAGATTATCGAAATGGTTCAAAGAAGGCCAAGGCACATGTCGGTTTTGACATCAACCGGGGCATACCCCGGAAGATTTACCTTTCCGACGGCAAAGAGGGTGAACGCCCCTTTGTTGATAAGATCATCGATAAAGGCGAAACCGGTGTTATGGATCGTGGGTATCAGTCCCATGATCACTTTGATCAGTGGCAGACCGCCGAAAAGCACTTTGTCTGCCGGATCAGGGAGAATACCCATAAAACGGCTATCAGAGAGAATGTCGTCAAGCCTGACAGCATTGTATTCTATGATCAGATCGTGCTTCTTGGCACCAAAGGCGTAAACCAGACTGAGAAAGAACTGCGCCTTGTTGGCTACCGTGTTGAAGGCAAGGAGTACTGGGTAGCAACCAACCGATATGACCTGACTGCTGAAGACGTGGCCCAGGTTTACAAGCTGCGTTGGAACATAGAGACCTTCTTTGGCTGGTGGAAGCGGCATCTTAAAGTTTACCATCTGATTGCCCGCAGCGAATATGGTCTCATGGTTCAGATACTTGGTGGCCTCATCACCTATCTCCTTCTGGCGATCTATTGCCGGGAACAGCACAATGAACCGGTCAGCATCTCCAGAGTACGAGAACTACGCAATCAGATTGCCAATGAAGCAGCAGAAGGTCAGAGTCAAAGAGCAAGAAAACAAGGCAAATCAAACAAGATCAGACAGTTAAAGAAAAAGAAGCGCCGTGCAAAAACCTAACCGGAAGAAGCTGATT
>SABV01000606.1 GCA_009928855.1 Erysipelotrichia bacterium
CGGATGTTCAGACAGTCTCTTTTCGATCTCCGTCAGGCGCAGATTGCTGAAATACGCTTTGCCGCCGGAAGTCATAAACATGGTTTCGTCCCGGCCCTGATCTGATTTTGTGGTGATATAGCAAACATCTTTCAGATCTAGAAAGTAAACCGCCATTGCCGGATCTTCCGGAGTGACCGGAAACTTTTTAATTGGCGGGTCCAGATACATAAGTTTTTCTAAAACCTGTTTTAACAGGTCTGTTTCACCTCTCGCCATATTCTAAAACCCCCATTTCAATGTTCCGCCTGTAGCTCTCAAATAACACCAAACAGCCCACAGGCCCGCATAATCTGAACTCCGGCAAATTCTCCGAAGTCTCTAAAATTTCACGTCTTTTTCAGCCGCTTCACGCTTTTTTCGGCTGATTCTCGGGTTATGAAATTGTAACTATTTGAAATAATGCTCATTTAGGTTTGACACGATTTATAATTTCTGCAAAATCAAAATATTTATCAAAAGTGAGCACCCACCAAGATATTTCGCGCACTGTTCCCTTTTGATCTATGTGCCGTTCGCTATCTTCTTCGTAATTCCATCTTTTCTCTGTTAAATCAGTCTTAAGAATGCCTAGTGATTGCATCTTTGCTGCCCAGTCGCCATAACAATCACTCAAATTTAATGGCTCGAGAGACACGTCAGAATCACGATTCCAGTTAGAATCAATCTGTTCACTGTTCCATTTAATTCGCAGAATGCCATCATTGCTGAGAATAACATCTTTTTCTTTTTCGTTTGTAGCACGATGCCGATGTTCACAGCAAAATTCTGAAAATTTAATTAGTTCATCGTCATATAGCTGTTCAGCAGCATCCAGAATGGTTTCTTCCACTTCTGTTAACTCTCGCTGCTGTAAAGCTAGTCTTGCCGATATAATGCCAATAACACGCGGCCCAACTGTTTTCGATCGAGATAAACTTACTCTACGGTATGAATCAAACAAGAATTCAGTTGTAGTTTCATTTTCGAGCATTTGGTCAAGCATCAATTCAAGTTTGTCTGATTTGCCCCCAGCAAGCTCAAGCTCTACTTCACGGCAAAACTGTTCAAAAAACTGTTGTGAACGATGTTTTGACCATCGTTCAATAACATTTAGACGGAATGATTTGGCCATGCGATCTATAAATTTCCCTGCGACATGCCCAGCTAACAATGACACTGGTTCCATTCAACATCCTCCGTAAAGATATTTATATAGCTATTTCCCGAAAGAATAACACTTAATCAATTTTATCGCTTCTATATATATCTGTGTTCAATATGGTTGCTGCCGCATCTTCCACGGCTCAAAACATTCTACCCAGAATTTTTTATACCAGGGCATTCCCGTAATCGGGCTTTTGCCTTTCCGTGGTTCCCACGGAACCACAGGTTTAATCGGTTCTTTCGCTTCCGCCAACACTGGTGGTGCTTCAAGTCTCTGCTGTAATTTCCGGTTGGTTTCCGTGAGTTGCGAAATTTCGCCGCGAAGACCGGTTATTTCTGTCTTGAAAGTTTCT
>SABV01000607.1 GCA_009928855.1 Erysipelotrichia bacterium
GATCAAGGCGCACCTTTATCGCAACGGTACCCCCGAGAAGAAGAAGTGGCAAAACTGCTGCAATAATGGCAGTAATAACTATGCGGTTGCCTATTTTACGATACCATGCCGAAATACTGCCTGTATTCTCGTGAGATGCCATTGTTCACCTGATAAGATTCATTTTTTTCAGTATATCATTTTTTTTGTCAAAAAAATTATATGCAGATCAGGTATAAGGTTTTTTGCCGAATTGCCGATAATTATTGAAGATAGTGTATAAAAACACGCAGGAGGCAGAGTATGAAGTTGAAACAAGAAGAAGCCTATTTCATTTTGACAAATCTGGACACGTTTGTGAACCGTTTTGAGGATACAACCCGTAAAAAAGTTACTCCAGGCGCTCTGCAGATTATTCACGAAATTCTGACTGAGGTGTCTTTTCCGGAGGGACACAGATCACATCATGTGCACTGACAACGGTTAAAACACAGCCCGATTGCCGGATAAAAATCATGGCAGAGCGCTGAAAAAGGTTTTGATTGTTGCAAAAAAAGAACCGCGGTGGTTCCCCACCGCGGTTCTTTTTTGCTTAAAATGTCAGCGACGATTCACAGCGAGACTTTGAGCCACGAAAGATCTGGTTACAGAAGTAACATTGCTGTTGCTGTCTGTTACGCTGAGAGTAAACTCATAGTTTCCTGCCACATTCGGGGTGATTGACACAATCCATCCAAGGCTGGTGTCATAACCGGCATAGGGATCATAAGCACCAGCCGGAAAGGTAAACGCCGTTATTGAACATGCAGTGATGGTGGCCGTTGGTGAAAGAGAGATTACAGATTCAATCATTGTATCAACTGTTGCCGAAGTCGGTATAGATGGGGTAAAAATAACAGTTGCAGACGAAGCCGAAGACACCACGTTATAGGTAAAAGCTTTCTGAGCTACACGCAGCCATTTGTCTTTGGCATACATAATTAACGAATATTGCCCAGGGTTTACGCCAGTGCTCGGAGCACCGTAAATTTTTCCCTCTGATGGAGAAAAAAGCATGCCATCGGGAAGTGTTCCGGTGACATTCCATTCGTAGGGTGATGAACCACCAAGAACCGAGAACTGCACTGTAGTCTGTTCGTTGATAACCAGGTCAGGAATAGCGGCAGTGGTAATTACCGGCTCATTCTTGCTATCAACACCATTTATAGAAGCCATCAGCAAGCGATCTTTATAAACGATAGTATTCGGATCTTCGATACTCTCGTCATTGCCAACAATTCCAAGACCTTCTACCAGATAAAGAATAGTTTTCCAAGAATAGGTTTCTCCCATGTAGGTCTCGTTCGACATCATGGTTATCGGAACTACAGAGAAGTCTCGCAGAGGAGTTTCGAGAGTCGTCGGAGAACCGATGGTAAAATTAACAACAGTTGTCGAAGTGTAACTGCCGTAGGTCCACACTTCGGTGAACTGGTCGGTGGCGCCAAAGTCATAAGATGCCTTAAAGATCACATAAGGCTCGCCGCCATTGATATATTGATCATACAACCA
>SABV01000608.1 GCA_009928855.1 Erysipelotrichia bacterium
AGAACGGAAATCGCAGACGGCAACGATGATGACGGAGTTGCCGGACTGTTAGGACTTTAAACTTTTTTCTTTTACCCGGCCCACACGGAAGTGAGGCTTAGAGCAAAACACGGAGGTTAATCCCATGGCTCTTAATATCGCATCGAGAAGCGCTTACGATTCTAACACGCAGTCCACCCTCGTCAAACGCCAGGTAGAGGAAAAGGTCTATCGTCTTCTGGCAGACATCGCGCCGTTTGTCAACCTGACCCGCATGATCTCGCATCAGCGTGCAGCCAAGATACAGAAGAAGACTAAAACCAAGCAGATTATCAACTGCAGCAATCCAAAGTTCGAGTGGCTTGAAAAAGACATCGGCACTCCTGTTGCGTATGCGAAGGCTGCATACGCCGCAAACGTCGCCGACATCGTAGTCGACGAGGCTGACTTCTTTACCGCAGGCGACCTTATTTTTGTAGTCTCAACCGGCGAACAGATGCTTGTAACTGTTGTTACTACAGCAACCAAAACTCTTACCGTTACACGCGGTTACGGCACCGTAGCAGCTGCAGCAATTCCAGACGATGCAAAACTCATTCTTCTGGGTAACTGCTTCGAGGAAGGCTCTGCCGCAACAACTCCGAAATCTTTCATTACTGGCGAAGCCTACAACTACACCCAGATCTTCAAAGATGCCGTTGAAATTACCAGAACTGGTAAACAGACTGACCATTACGGTAATGTTCAGGACCTTCAGCACCAGCGCAAAGATGTATGGGAAACATTTTTGCAGGCTCGTGCCCGTCAGTATTGGTTCGGACAGAAAAGAATCGACACATCAGGCACTCACCCGAAACGCATCACTGGTGGCGTGAACGAATTTCTTACCGGCGGCAACCTGCAGGACTGCACCGGCTCTTTCACCTACAGCAAGTTCATGGACTTTGCCGAAATGCTGTTTATCCATGGCGGATCAGAAAAAACTTTGTTTGTTGATTCAGAACTGAACAAGGCGATCCAGATGGAAGTTCTCAGCAAATGTCAGTATCAGATTGAAGGCAAAGAAGAATACGGCATCGACATTACTAAACTGAAAGTTCCTGGCGGGACCATGAAAATCATTCTTGACAGAACTCTTGGCTATTTTGTCAATAACGGTGAAGGTCTCGGATTTGGCCTTGAACTTGATCTCATTGAAGAAATGGTAATGGAGCCCGACACATGGGAAGAAAACGTGCAGCTCCCTGGCGTCGACGGCAAAAAAGACCAGATTCTCGGCGAAGCTGGCCTGAAGCTCAGACTTCCCAAGCGTCACGGCAAAATCATTCTGTAATCGCAGGCGGGGCGGTAGCGATACTGCCCCGCTTACTACCACCGGAGGAATCACATGACCGAAGTTAAGCCCGTAATGTTCCGTAGCAAGTATGAACGGTTTCAGACTTATGTAGGCGACAGGCCCGCTAATCTGGAAACCAACACCCCGGCAAAGGCCGGCAAGCTGATTCGTTTTACTCGCTTCAAATACACAACCGACGATGAAAAAGAGATT
>SABV01000609.1 GCA_009928855.1 Erysipelotrichia bacterium
GTCTTCTGATCTTATTCTCAATTAACTTAGGTCTCTTTGAAGACCGCCCTGCCGAGGCAGGAAATTCAGTTTATCATTTTACCTTTTTAATGTCAATATTTTTTTTCACTTTATTTTGTACCGTTTTCGTACCATTCTATGGCTTCGTTTTCGACTCTTTTGATAAATGGGTCTTTGCCGCGGTTATAGGCGTCGAGATTGTATGGGTTTGCCATAGCCAACTCTGATTTCAAACGACTGTATTGCAAGGCCGCATTGCGATTATATGTGAGATAGTCTCTGAAGGCTAAGTGTCTCACAGCTTCATCAGAGCTTCTCAGAAACGCTTGCATTCGGTGTGTCACCACCCCGTCTTCGCTGAGCTTTCTGAAGTATCGGCGGCCGCTGACGCCGTATTCACCAAGGCATTCGTAGTTTGCAACGGCAATTTCGCTTCTTCTTGTATCGAGTTCGTCTAAATCGTGCACAAGCAAAAGCATATCAATAATAGGTCTGGCCGCTACGCCTTCGATTGCGGTGCTGCCAATGTGATGCAACTCATACTCAATTCCGTGCAATACGACGGCCAACACGGCCTTTTCATTTTCAAAATCTTTTTTCCAGTCGGAGCTGAATTCTACAACCTTAACCTTCATAAAAAACCCTCTTATATTCTATCAGAAGCTGTTTAAAAGCTCTATGCGCTCTGTCAGAGATTCTTCAGACAAACCGCTTGTTTGTTGGCTTTTCGCAAAAAGCAGCAAACCGGCGATTTCTTTGGCAAACTCGATTGGCCCCTTCCCATTTTGGGATGACTTAATAAAGTGATCAACGAGATCAAGCGAACCGTTCTCAAGCTCGCGTTTTACGGCCGTCAGCAGCAAGTTCGCGTAATGTTCACGCATTTGAGGGTCATCGTGTCTTTTGCGCAGAAAATCCTGTTGGTAATTCTGCGTGAAAGCCTCGATTGCAAAGGCCGCGCTTCGGGGTGCGCGGGCAACATTATTTTTTTCTAGCGCGAAATTCAGTTCGTAAATGAAGCCTGAAACGGGCATGTAAGCAGTGTCGTCGAGTTCTTCGGGAGCTAAGGCCATTATTACAAGGAAAAGGCCATCGTAAGTTGAGTCGCATTCAATGTTTATCTCTCCGATCAGCCTATTTTTGTCGTTGGGGTTAACTTCGAGGTCAAAAAAGCTTATTTTCGGAGGCTTTAGCCCGGCGGTATTTTGTTTTACGGCGGCGATTTTAAAATGCGGGTAATGGCTGTTTATCATGCGTCTATAGCCGCTAAAGCTTACTTTCAGGGTGCCCGCGACATCAGATATATCGGCGAAATATGAATCAGAGCCCCAGACGCTTACAGAATCGTTAATTTTATTGGGGAAAGCCTTCACATAGGCGGTCGGCGGCAAAACAAAATCTTTTAAAGCTCTTTGTCTATAGGAGTATTGCCCATTATTAAGCTGTGGGTTATTTATTCTGTTTGCGATCGAAAAATCAACAAAGACATCGGAAAAACTTTTGCCAATAACCTTAAATGCAGAAAG
>SABV01000162.1 GCA_009928855.1 Erysipelotrichia bacterium
CATCGCTCTGGCAGCAGCAAAAGCTCTTTTACGCAATACAAACCTGTCTGCCATCGAAATAGTAAAAAAGGCTATTCTTATAGCCTCAGAACAATGTATTTACACCAATAGCGAAATTGTCGTGGAGGTTCTACCATGAGCGAAAACACGATAATCCTGCCACGCCCCGAACTGACTCCCCAGGAAACCGTTGCCAGACTTGATCAATACATAGTAGGCCAGCATAAAGCCAAGCGCGCCGTTGCAATTGCCCTGAGAAACCGCTATCGCAGACGTCAGCTTTCAAAAGAAATGAGAGAAGACATAAGGCCCAAAAACCTTCTATTAATAGGCCCCACAGGGGTAGGCAAAACCGAAATTGCCAGGCGCATAGCTCATATCGCCAATATTCCGTTTGTAAAAATTGAGGCAACAAAATTTACAGAAGTTGGCTATGTCGGTCGCGATGTAGACTCCATGGTGCGAGACCTGGTCGAGGTCAGCATGAATCTTTTGCGGTCGCAAAAAACAGATGAACTGGCGCCCAGAGCACGCGAAAAAGCACAAGAAAAGCTTCTCGACATACTCCTGCCCGAAAGTAGAAAATTTCATCCACTGTGCGGAATAGAAAAAAGCTCAGAAGAAACCGGCAAAGTGTCGATAAATATCGAAGATACTGATCCGACAGCAAATGAAAGACGAAAGCTTGCTGAACAATTAAAGTGCGGTGCGCTGGATGAAAGGGAGGTAGAAATCGAAGTGAACGAGCAATCAGTGCCAGTCATCGAAGTTTTTTCTTCTCAAACCGGCTTTGAAGAAATGGGCCTCAATCTACAAAACCTGCAAAACATGCTTGGCAATATGCTCCCGGGCCGACACAGAAAAAAACGTGTAAAGGTTGGCGAAGCTCGCGAAATGCTGTTTCAGGAAGAACTGAACCAGCTCATGGAACATGAAGACCTGCAGAAAGAAGCAATCGTTCTCGCCCAGGAATGTGGCGTGATTTTTATCGATGAAATCGACAAAATAGCATCTTCTTTTATCAGCAAAAGCGGACCTGATGTATCAAGAGAAGGCGTTCAGCGCGATCTGCTGCCGCTAGTAGAAGGCACAAGCGTTATGACCAAATATGGTATGGTAAAGACAGATCACATTCTTTTCTTTGCAGCCGGGGCTTTTAACGTAAGCAAACCTTCAGATCTGATTCCAGAACTCCAGGGGCGCTTTCCGGTTCGCGTAGAGTTTGACAAGCTCACAGCCGATGATTTTAAAAGAATTCTCACAGAGCCTCAGAATGCACTGACCAGACAATATTGCGCCCTGCTTGAGGTAGATGGCCTCGATCTGGAATTTACTTCTGAAGCAATAGAACAAATTGCCGCCTACGCGTGCGAGGCAAATGATATTCATGAAAATATAGGAGCAAGACGACTGCACACCATCATGGAGCAGTTGATGGACGAGGCTGCTTTTGAGGCGCCAAAAAATCTGAGCGGTAAATATCAGATCACCGGCGCAAAAGTTGAAAAAGCCATTGGCCCGCTGATGAAAAATCGGGATCTGGCGAGATTCATTCTCTGAGTTTAATACAGGTAAGGAGAAATAACAAAATGTTTGCTGAACTGACCGGCACGGCAACCTTCAATCTTCTCAGAAAAGGACTGGATGTAGCGGCAAAGCGCCACAATGTAATTGCCAACAACATCGCCAACGTCAACACTCCCCTGTTTAAACGTCAGATAGTGTCTTTTGAAGACGAAATGGCCAAAGTATTCGACAATAAAGTCGACATTGTCGGGCGACGCGAAGATGAGCGGCATATTTCGATAGGCGAAACTAATTACATGAATGTTTCTCCGATGACTATTACCGATAAGTCGCACATAATGCGCAACGACAAAAATAACGTTGATATAGACGTCGAAATGAGCGATCTGGCCAAGAACACCATGACTTACCAGATTCATTCGACCCGTCTCTCAGCGATGTTTTCTTCACTAAATGATGTCATTACACGTGGAGGTAGAGCATAATGGGTATGTTCAGAGCAATTGACACATCAGCATCAGGTTTGACCGCCGAAAGATTGCGGATGGATGTAATTTCGAACAATATCGCCAACGTCAACACCACACGGACAGAAGACGGGCAGCCATTTCGCCGAAAAATGGTCATATTCGAAGCGAGAAATTCCAGCACGCAGCATCCGCTCATGAGCCGCAGTATTTCTGAGGAAGCTGGACGCGGTGTCAGAGTCAATTCTATCAAAGAAGATATGGCGCCATTCAAGCTTGAATACGACCCCAATCATCCTGATGCCGACGCAGAGGGATATGTAAGAAGACCAAACATAAGCATTGTTCATGAAATGGTGGACATGATCACAGCAACGCGCGCATACGAAGCCAATGTCACCTGCATAAATTCAGCCAAAGATCTTACCAATGCAGCATTAAATATTGGAGGAAGAGGTTAATAACAGATGAAAATAAGTGACACCCCCCATCTGGCAGGCCTACAGAGCAAATTCAGCAAACCGCAAACCAATGCAAAAGAGCAGTGGAACAGTTTTTTAGACCAACTTCAAACCGCCATAGCTGAAGTAGACCAGCTTGGCAAAGAATCAGAGAAACTGACACAAGATGCAGTAATGGGTCGCGTCGAAAATTTGCATGATGTAATGATTGCTGCCGAAAAAGCAAAGACTGCAATGAATCTTACCCTTGAAGTTAGAGGCAAGGCGCTGGAAGCTTATAAAGAAATAATGAGAATGAATTTTTAGTCTTTACAGAATGAATTAAGCGTACTATAAATAATAAAACTCCGCAGACAAAACAAATATACTGCGGGGCACGATAAAGAGTAGGGAGTAGCGGGCGATGACAGAGTTTCTCAGGCAACTATGGGAGCCGATAGCTAAATTACCCAGAAGTCAGCAAATAGGGCTGGCACTGATTGTTGGACTTGTTGTTTCAGGCATTATAGCAGCCTCCATATGGGGGACACAAAAAGAATTTATAATGCTTTTCGAAGAAAAGCTGAAGCTTGAAGATGCCGGCAAAGTCGTAGCAAAACTCACAGAACTGAACGTAGAATATAAGCTGGGTAAAGACTCTACAGAAATTCTCGTGCCCTTGACAGACAAATCATACATTCTGTTGCAACTGGCCCAGGAAAAGACACTCCCGCAGGCAAAACCAGGATGGGCAAAACTCATCGACGAGCGCTCTATTTTTTCGGGCACTACACAGCAGGAATTTGACCTGAACTACGTTCGTGGTCTTCAAACCGAGCTCGAAGCGACTCTGGTTCGCATGGGCCCAATTGAAGAAGCAAGCGTAAGCATTGTAAAACCTAAAAAAGAAGTATTTAAAGAAGATCAGCAGGAAACTTCGGCCAGCATCCTCTTAAAACTCAAACCAGACGCGGAAGTTAACCAGGAACAGATAAGAGCGATAAGAGACTGGGTTTGTTCAGCTGTAGAAGGCTTGCAACCAGACAAAGTTCGCATTGCCGACACCGAAGCGCGCGATCTTACCAGAATCATTGAAGATGAAGAATTGATGACCCTCGACAAGGCTCAAACCACACAGATAAAGGTTACCAGAGACCGGGAAAAGCACCTCAGAACAGAGTTGCAAAGCCAGCTGGAGAGCATGTTTGGTCATGGGCGAGCTATTGTAAGAGTCAGACTCGACATGGATTTTGACCAGAAGGAAGCAGTCAGCGACGTAGTACTACCTCCCGTAGAAGGCTCCAACACAGGGCTCACCATTTCCAGCAAAACTGAGTCAGAAGAATATGAAGGGTCTGATATGGTTGAGCAAGGCGAACCAGGCGTTAATTCTAACCTGCCGCCAGGTGCTCCTGCTTATCCTGCGGGCGAGAACAGTGGCAAAAATAAATACAGTAAAACTTCTGCCATCAACAATTATGAATTTACGAGATCAAAAGAAAAATTTATTAAAGAACAGGGCACGATCCGGCGCTTGAGCGTATCGGTCGTATTAAACGAAGATCCCGAAACGATAGCTGCTGTTGAAGATAAAATAACAGAAATAGCCAAATCGACTGTCGGGTATGACAAATCACGTGGCGACAAGATTTCTTTGATGGTCATGCCCTTTAAAAACGATGAAGCCAAACGCGCTGTGGCTGCCATCGAACAAAAGAAGCAGCAGGAGAAACAGATGTTCATGATAATTGTGGGCCTTCTGATGTCATTCCCGATTTTCCTGGGTCTGATATACATATTTGTCAGAGTTTCCAGGGCCAGAGCCATATCCCGTGAGCAGGAACGTCTGCAGGCTGCTGCCGCTAAAGTTGAAGCCATTAAAAAGGAAAAAGAAAAACAGTTGCAGTTGCAGAACGAGCAGCAGTGGAAAGAATGGGAAAGACGTTTCAAGGACATCAAGAACTTTTTTCCGGAAATTGCTTCGCTTGAGGATAAAAAACTTAAAGTGCAGGATCTGCGTCATGCCGCCTATGGTTACGCAGCAGAGAATACTTCTTTACCGCCTGACTTTGAAGAAATGACACCTGAAGAACAGTTTGTTTTCAGAGAAGCATTCCAGAAAAAGCAGGATGGTTCTCTGACAGAAGGCCTTACAAGACTTGAAGCCCTGATTAATGAGCGCGACAAAGCAAGAGAAGAAGAACTCGCCAAGCTCAATGAGCAGGCCAACGCCCGCGAATTGCTGGAAGAACGTGTCAGACAGCTTATTCAGACCAAACCGGAAGATGCGGTTCAGGTATTGCGTCTGTGGTTGAACAGCTAAGGAGCAGTAACATTGGATCAGGAAGGCCTTTACACACCGAAAAAACCGGAAGAAATTTCTACCCTTGAAATATCCGGCAAATCAAAAGCCGCTATTTTACTGATTTTTCTTGGCCCAGATACCAGTGGAGCCATCTTACAGTCTTTATCAGACAATGAAATAGAAGCTTTGACAATTGAAATTGCCAAACAGAGAAAAATAACAACCGAAGATAAGCTGGCAGTGCTTTTTGAATTTGAACAAATGATGATGGCCAGAAAATTTTATTCAGAAGGTGGCCTGGAATACGCCAAGCACCTCCTGGAAAAAACAGTCGGGCCAGGCAAAACTCTTGAAATACTGGCAAAAATGGGTACTTCTCTGCAGATTCAGCCTTTTGAAGCGGCTAGAACAGCTGATCCGACCCAGATTGCCACCTTGATCCAGAACGAGCATCCGCAGACTGTGGCTCTGATACTAGCATACCTGCAACCGGCAAAATCTGCGGTAATCCTTCAGTCCATGACGCCTGATACCCAGGTTGAAATAGCCAAGCGTCTCGCTCTCATGGATCGAACCAGCCCTGAAATTACTAAAGAAATTGAAAATTATCTCGAAGAAAGACTTTCGTCAATCATCGGCCAGGACTTCACAAGCGTTGGCGGCATAGATTCACTTATTGGCGTATTGAATGCCGTAGAACGCGCCACCGAAAAGAATATCATCGAAACAATGGAAGTTCAGGAGCCCAGCCTGGCGGAAGAAGTTAAAAAACGCCTCTTCGTTTTCGAAGATGTTGTGCTTATTGATGACCGAAGTTTGCAGCGCCTGCTGAAAGACATAGATATGAAAGATCTGCCAGTGGCACTCAAGGGCGCTACCGACGAAGTAAAAGAAAAGTTCTTCAAGAATATGTCAAAGCGTGCTGCCGAAATGCTAAAGGAAGAAATGACCTATATGGGCCCAGTTCGTATGCGCGACGTAGACCAGGCGCAGCAACGTATCGTTGGCATTGTCAAGAAACTCGAAACAGCTGGCGAAGTAGTTATTTCCCGACCGGGAGAGGAGGAACTGATTGGCTAGAAGTCTACTTGGAAAGAACTCCGGGCTCGAAATACTGGCAAACATCATGCAGCATTGCAATGCCCGAACAAACAAGCATATACTAGGCAGACTGCAGAAGGAAATTCCGCAGATTGCCGCTGAACTGCGCAAAAAAGTCTTCTTATTTGAAGACCTGGCTTATGCCGATCCGCGCGGTCTTCAGAAAATGTTTAAACTGATTCACATAAAAGACATGGCCATATCTCTCAAGGGTGCTCCGCCCTCTGTATTAAAGAATCTTGCCGGCAATATGTCTCAAAATGCTCTTGCCGATTTAAAGAATGAAATAACCACAATCGGAAAAGCGCGAGAATCAGACATAGAAGCAGCCCGAGAAAGAATCATGATGATTGCCGGCGAACTTATCAACAATAATGAACTGTTTATAACCCGCCAGGATGAGCCTCTCTACTAGCAAGGACTCCATAAATGGGAAAAATTTTCAAGGCAAGCCAGATAAGTATAGACCAGGGAAAGCCTGTACTTATCCCGCACAACCAGGTAGTCAAGCATACCGAACCGGAAATGCCACCGGAAGAAGATGCTTTTGCTGAAGAGGCTTTCAGAGCCCTTTCGCCTGAGCATCTAGCCGGCAGCGGCGAAAAGATGCTCACCAAAGCCAGATCAGAAAATGCAAAAGAACCCATAGCATCTGATGAAAACGACTCAGAGCCAGGCGAATCACATCTTCTCTCGCCCGCAGCAAGAAAATCTAGACACGCAGCGGCTCTCGAAGCTATCAAAATAAAGGAACTTGAACTTGAAGCACTCGAAGAAGAGTTGCGAAACTGGGAAACAGAGCTGCAGAAAAAAGAAAAAGACATCTCTGCCCGCGAAGCAGACTTTAGCCTGTTAATGATCAAGCGCCGTCAAGAAGTCGAATCAGAATCGAACAAAACATTGCAGATGGCCAGGGAAAGCTCGGCATCAATAACCGAAACAGCACGAGCCGAAGCAGAAGCAATCAAAAAAACAGCCAGACTCGAAATAGATTCGTGGCGTGAACAGGCGCACAAAGAGGGCTACACAGCCGGCGAAGAAAAAGGCATTGCCGCAGGAGAAACGCAAGGATTTCACGAAGCAAAGCTTGACTGGCAAAACCTCATGAAAGAATCTGAAGCCCTGATAAACGAGTTGCAGACAAGCCGGATGGGCATTATCAAAGCCTCAGAAGAAGAAATCCTCAAGCTGGTAATTGCTTTTGCACGTGCAGTGGTGAAGGTCGAACCGATTGCGCAGCCAGAGATAATTCTCAAAAACATTGACCACGCAATCAACCGCGTATCCGAAGTAGATAAAATTGTCATGCGCATCAATATCCGTGACAAAAGCATGTGTCAGGAACACAAAGACAAGTTTATGGGACGCCTGAGTTCCGTCTCTGAATTGCATATAATCGAAGATCCGAGCCTGTCTCCCGGTGGCATAAAAATAGAAACGGGCGTGGGTACCATCGATGCAACAATAGAAAGTCAGGCACAGGAACTCGAAAAAGCTCTGTTAGAAAAGTTTAGAAAATCACAAGCAGGCACATGAAAACATTTCCATTTGCAGAATATGAGTCGCTGCTTTCACACGTTGATCCGATAAGAGTCAACGGCCGGGTTACCCAGGTTGTTGGTCTTCTGATAGAAGCAACAGGTCCTCAAAACCCGGTTGGAGACATCTGCCACATCATGACCCCGCAAGGCCCGCTGCCCTGTGAAATTGTCGGGTTCAGGCGCGGCAGCGTGCTGCTAATGCCGCTTATTCACACAGAAGGAATTCGTCAGGGAAGCGAAGTTGTTCCAACAGGACTTCCCCTTACGGCGCCGGCCGGTGAAGAACTTCTCGGAAGACTCATCGATGGCCTGGGAAATCCCCTCGATGAGAAGGGAGATTTACCCACGGATATAGCCCGTATACCGATTAACCGTGAACCACCGAATCCCCTTACGCGAAAACGCATTCAGACGCCGTTACCGACCGGCGTAAAAGTGCTCGACGGACTTCTTACAATAGGGGGCGGGCAAAGATTAGGTATTTTTGCAGGCTCAGGGGTTGGTAAAAGTACGTTAATGGGGATGATATGCAGATCATCTCAGGCAGATATCAACGTCGTAGCGCTCGTTGGCGAGCGAGGACGAGAAGTACGTGAATTTATTGAAAAAGACCTCGGACCAGAAGGCATGCGGCGGTCTATAGTTGTCGTGGCCACATCTGATCAGCCTGCTCTAGTG
>SABV01000610.1 GCA_009928855.1 Erysipelotrichia bacterium
AACGGGCACTTCACAATTCCTGCAAAACTGCTGCAGGAAATTTTATCATCGATTCCGACTGATGAATCGGCGCAGGTCTCTTTTGAGCTTGAAAATCAGGACGCTAGTGAAATAACTATTTCGAGCGGCCGCAACAAATTCAGTCTTCAGATACAAGGAGCCGATGAGTATCCTCCGGTGCCCGTTTTTGAGACCGAACAAATGCCGATGTTCACAATAAACAATGAAACAACGGCCAGAGCTCTTAAAGAAGCGGCTGTAGCCATGAGCACCGAAGAAGGAAACCCGGTTCAGAAAAGCCTCTGCATGGATCTCTCTATAGCCGACCGCCCCGTTATGGCCTCAACTGACAGCAAAAGACTGGCTGTTACTTTAATCGGTGACATGAAAGTCCCTGAAGAATTTCGCAAAACATTTATAATCCCTTCAAGAGCTATTCCTGAATTGCAGAAACTTCTCGAATGCAATGAATCTCTAACTCTTGGCACCTATAAAGAGCAACTGGTGTTCAGTTCACACCAGTTTCAGCTGATCACCAGGCTGATTGACGGTAAGTTCCCTGATTACAACAGGGTTTTGCCCAAAGAATCAAGTCGCAGCCTCAAAATCAGCCGAAAAGACCTTACCCAGGCGTTGAAGGCTGTAGCGCCAATTGCCCGTAACAGCAGCGGGCAGGTACGTTTTGATGTTTCGCCAAATGAAACAAAAATCTGGGCTGATTCGAAAGAACAGGGCAAGGCTGAAGCATTTGTAGCATCAGAGCTTAACGGAGAACCGATCAATATCGCCTTCAACGTAAAGTTTCTGCAGGATTTTCTCAATGTCATAATCGACGAAGAAATAATTCTGGAAATGACCACGCCAAGCTACCCTGGCCTGCTTCGACCGGCCAACCCTGAGTCTGAATTCAAATACGTCGTAATGCCAATGTCTTATTAAGAGAAGGAAGCGAGAGAATACATGAGCAAACCTGATTTTGCCAAATTTCGCCGTGACATCACCAGCGAAAAGTCTGAAGTGCGAAAATCCGCCATTGCCGAGGTTAAAAATCTTTCCCCTGATGAAGCTTTGCCACTTCTGGCTGAAGCTCTCAATCATAAAAACGACGACATTCTTGCAGATTTATGCAAAGCAATGCTCACATTCAAGGACGACGCTCTTCCATACCTGGTCAAAGCCCTGACCTCTGAAAGCTGGAGCACGCGGCGCTCGGCTTCAATAATTCTGAGCAAACTGGCTCCAGGGTCTTTAAACAAGCTGATGAGCATGATTCCTGAAAATGAAGAAGACGTCGATTACTGGATGGTTCAGACTCTTGGGCACATGGGCGGCGAGGCCGTGCAATATCTGGTCAGAGTCTTCAAAAATCCCAACCAGAAAATACGCATTGCCGCCGTAAGAGCTGCGCAAAACGTCAAAGACCCGAGAATGGTCGTTGCGTTGCTGCATCTTCTTGAAGACCAGAGCTGGCCAATAAGAAAAGCGGCCTACGATAGTCTTGAGTATATCTACACCCACAATCA
>SABV01000611.1 GCA_009928855.1 Erysipelotrichia bacterium
CGGCAGCTTATTTATGCCGTTGACGCCGAGAATAAAGCTTCAATAAAAATCGCCCTCAAGTCAGGCCTGAAACAGTTCACCCGCTGCTCACGCTTTATCAGACCCAAGTCAAAATGAGCTTGCCAAGTTAAATTAATTTGTTGGAAAAGTTATCGAATGAGTTGGAGACAGTAAACTCGACGGTATCGCCCAGAGCTTTGAAATGCTGTATCCCGCAGTCTATTTTGGCATTCTCTGTTGGCCGGGTTTCATCATTGAATAGAGTGCTCTTGGTTTCGACAACAAAGTAGAGTTTTTCTTCACCCGATTTTTCAGCCAGAATAGCCCAGTCAGGATTATATGTGCCAAGTGGCGTTTCTATTTTAAACCAGTCAGGCAGTTTGGCATACAGCTTGATCTGCTCACATCTTTCTAAAGCTGTCGCGAATTGCATTTCGATGTCTGAATCATATACCACATGATCAAAAACCGATTTACTACTTTCAATCATATTCTTCTGCAGGTAACCAAACAGTTCATTTTCGCCAAAAAGCTCCTGGGCGTAATAATGTTCATCGCCAATCTTCTGATATTTAATGCCTTTAACAAGGAACAAGCGCATCTGGTGCTTTATTAGCGCCGCAACCTGCTCTATGAACTTCTGAGGGTTATGTTTGAATGATTCAAGTCTGCCGCTGTCATTGATTATTCTCACCAGCGTTTTTCGAGTCAGGTTGGTTGTATTCTGAAGATAGGTTATAAGATCAGGCAGTTCAATTGAATGATCGTCATATAAACTCGCTGTTTCTTGCACGAGGGCTGAATGGACACCACCTCTGTCTATTTCAGTTAAAGCTTTGCGGTAAATAAACTTGGCTTTGCCGACCTGCAGCTTTGTTGCAAGCTCTTGTGCACATTTTTTTATAAGCTCTTCAATATCAAAGTCTACGCGAAAGGTGGTTTTGTATTTTATCCGGTCCCAGAGTTCCTTGAATTCAGGGCTTAGGTAGACTGCTTTGTTGAGACTTACCTTTCTTTTTTCATCTTTGTTTTTTATGTTCAGGTTGCCAGAAACCTTTTTTAATACAGAAACGATCGAAGCCGTGTGCGTAACATAAGCTTCTGGGAGCGATAGATTCCCGGTTTTCAATGCAGTCTTCAAGGAGTCCTGCACCTTGCCGCGTTCATCGATGTAGCCTTGCTGTTTAAGGTGCTCCCAAATCGTTTTTGAAGCTTCGACACCGAGATATTCATTGTTAAAATCATCGACCGGAACAACAATATTGGCGAAAAGGTGCCCCTCGACAACGCCAAATTTAATGCCTTCTTCTTCCTCGATTTCTTTCTGCAGCTGTGCTGCAAACTGTTCATAAGACTCATTTGCCATGACAGTAAGGGTATTCACTTCAAAGCCATGAACTCTTTCGCCCTGTTGATTGACCGCAATTCTCAGGCCACGACCGATTTCCTGGCGTTTTTTCAGTGTTGAGCCAGTTTCATTCAGGGTACAGATCTGAAAAACGTTCGGGTTGTCCCAGCC
>SABV01000163.1 GCA_009928855.1 Erysipelotrichia bacterium
AACCAGCAATAATGCCGGAATCAAAATGAAACGTTTCATTGGCGCTCCCTAGTTGTTTATATATTCACGGCAACAGATTATAACGTTTTATAATAAAAATCAAGCTTTCACATCGATAATGTGCCCCGGTAATTTATTTTTTATTGACCTAACAATGTATGACTGGTATTATCTCAACGTATAAATATTAGCAGAAAGAACTTGGGCAATGACTTTGAAAAGCTTTCAAAACATCGGCAGCGACCTGTTTTTGGCCGGGCTTAACAATTCCAATTCCGGAAACTTGAGCGTGCGTAAAAACGACAAAATGGTTATCAGCAAGACCGGTTCGATGCTTCACCGCCTTTCTGAAGACGATTTAATCGAAACATCTATTGCCGCCGAAGACGAAAACACCTCAAAGGCTTCACGAGAATACCCCGTTCACAAGGCTATTTACGCCGCAACCGACGCTAATGCCGTTGTGCATGCGCATTGTCCGAATTTAATCGCGCTGTCATTTTATTCAGACGCTTTTAAGCCCATAGATGCCGAAGGTTGTTATTATTTTCCGGACGGTGCCCCCGTAATCGTTGCCAAAAACGCTATCGCATCCGAAGAAGTCGGCGAAAAGGCAGCCGCAGTTATAGGGAAATATGGTGCGGTTGTTGTTCGCGGTCACGGAGTTTTTGCGGTCGGCGCCGATTTGTGCGAGGCCTATAAAAGAGTCAGCAGTCTTGAGCACAGTGCCAAGATCTATAATATATATTGCAATTTGAAATCATCATAAAAAGGAACATGTAAAAAATGCTTTTCGAAAAACCCGAAAATACGGTTTCAGCCAAACGCGAAGAAGAAATATTAGAATTTTGGAAAAAAGAAAACATATTCAAAAAGTCTGTGGATAACCGCGATGGCACTAAAAAGTTTGTTTTTTTCGAGGGCCCTCCGACTGCGAATGGCACGCCTCACCCCGGCCATGTTTTGACAAAGGCTATGAAAGACCTTATTCCGCGCTATAAAACAATGTGCGGGTGCCGGGTCGATCGAAAAGCCGGCTGGGATACCCACGGGCTGCCCGTAGAACTCGAAGTTGAAAAACAGCTCGGACTCGAAAACAAACAGGGAATCGAAAAATACGGCATTGAAGCTTTTATCAAAAAATGCCGCGAAAGCGTTTTTAAATATGAAGCACAGTGGCGCGAAATGGTCACGCGCGGCGGTTTTTGGGTCGATATGGATGACCCTTACATAACCTGCACAAATAATTATATCGAAACAGTATGGTGGATGCTCTCGAAGTTCTGGGAAGAAGACATGCTCTACGAAGGACACAAGGTTGTTCCTTACTGCCCGCGTTGCGGTACTGCTTTGTCTTCTCACGAAGTTGCTCAGGGCTACAAAGAAGTTGAAGACCCTTCTGTTTATGTAAGATTTACCGTAAAAGGTCAGGCGAATACATATTTCTTGGTTTGGACCACAACGCCTTGGACACTCATTTCAAACGTGGCTTTGGCTGTGGGCAAAGACATTGAATACGTTAAAGTTAAGCTGAATGAAGAATATTTGATTCTCGCAAAATCAAGACTTGAAGTTTTGGGCGGCGAGGGTGAAGTTGTAGAAAACTTTACCGGCAAAGATCTGTTAGGCATGGATTACGAGCAGCTGTATCCCTTTGTTGTGCCTCAGAAAAAGGCTCATTACGTAATTGCCGGCGATTTCGTTTCAACCGAAGACGGCTCGGGTATAGTTCATATTGCTCCGGCGTTCGGCGAAGACGACTACAGGGTGGGCAAAGAAAACGATTTGCCGGTTATTCAGCCGGTTGGCTTAGACGGTAAATTTACTGCTGAAGTTACGCCTTGGGCAGATAAATTTGTGAAAAATGCCGACCCCGAAATAATTAAAGATTTAACAGAAAGCAAAAAACTGTTTAAAAGCGCTAAAATTAAGCATACTTACCCGTTCTGCTGGCGCTGTAGCAGCCCGTTGCTCTATTACGCAAGACACAGCTGGTTCATCAGAACTACCGCGTTCAAAGATGAAATCATCAAAAATAACGAAAAAATAAATTGGTTCCCCGAACATATCAAAGAGGGCAGATTCTTAAACTTCTTAGAAAATATGATCGACTGGGCCATTTCTCGCGACAGATATTGGGGCACTCCGCTGCCGATTTGGGTTTGCAAAGATTGCGGACATCATCACCTTGTGAGCAGTATTGCCAACTTAAAAGAAATGGGCGAAAACGTAAAAGACGATATCGAACTGCATAGGCCTTATGTTGACGAAATCGAGCTCAGATGCCCGAAATGCCCCGGAAAAATGAAGCGTGTGCCCGAAGTTATCGACTGCTGGTTTGATTCAGGGGCTATGCACACAGCGCAGTGGCACTATCCCTTCGAAAACAAAGAAACTTTCGAAAGCCACTTCCCTGCAGACTGGATATGCGAAGCGGTCGACCAAACACGCGGATGGTTCTACAGCCTGCTTGTTACGGGGACTTTCCTGCACAAAACTTCGCCGTATAAAAATGTTACGGTGTTAGGGCTTATTTGCGACAAGAACGGCGTTAAGATGAGCAAATCGAAGGGCAACGTGCTTGATTGCATGGGCCTGTTCGACAAATACGGCGCCGATGCGGTGCGCTGGTCGCTTTACAGCGGCACGGCCCCCTGGAACACCAGAAGATTTTACGAAGAAGCTATTGCTGACTCGCAAAAGCGCTATTTGGGTACTTTGCAGAATGTTTACAGCTTTTTTGTGCTATACGCGAATATTGAGAATTTTAACCCGTTTAACCACAATATACCGGTGTCAGAGCGCCCCGAAATCGACAGATGGATAATTTCACGCTTTAACCACACGGTCGAAGAAGTGCGAAAATCACTTGAAAAATACGAAGTGGTTTGGGCGACCGAAAAGATGGAAAAATTTGTCGATGATTTGTCGAATTGGTATGTGCGCCGCAGCAGACGCAGATTCTGGACAAGCGAAGGCAATATTGACAGTTTGAGCGCGTTTTTAACACTTTATGAAGTGTTGGTCGGAACAGCGAAATTGACTGCTCCGTTCACGCCGTTTATCGCCGAAGATATATACAGAAATTTGGTTTGCAGGATTGACAATAAGGCGTTTGAGAGCGTGCACCTCTGCGATTATCCGGTCAGTGACGAAAGGCTGATTGACGTTGATCTTGAAGACCGAATGGAATTTATTAGCCGCGTTGTGACGCTTGGGCGCGCGGCCAGAAACGAAGCTAACTTGAAGGTTCGTCAGCCTTTGTCTGAAATGAAAGTCGTTGTTTCTGACAGCTTTGGCAGAAACGCTCTGAAAGATATGGAACATCTGTTGCAAGAAGAGCTCAATATAAAGTCGGTGACTGCTGTTGAAGATTCTTCGAGCCTTATGCGGTATGTTGCAAAACCAAACTTCAGAAATATCGGTAAGGGCCCCTATAAGGCAATGATGCCGCAAATTAAAGCGCATCTTGAAAACGTTAACGGAAACGAAGTCAAGAAGCACCTTGAAAGCGGAGAATATGTATTCGAAATAGACGGCAAGCCGGTTACTCTTAAATCTGAAGAAGTGGAACTGCAAGCGTTGGCCTCAGATGAATACTCTGTTCAGTCAGACGGAAAACTGAGTGTCGCTTTGGTTAAAACCCTTTCGAAAGAGCTTTTGCTTGAGGGGTTTGCCCGCGAGTTGGTCAATAAAATTCAATTTATGCGAAAAGAGCAGGGCTTCGATATAGTGGACCGCATAAGGGTTGCTTACGCAGTCTGTAACGTCGATGAGCAGAAAGATATCGATGAGGCCCTCGAAAACTTCGGTGAATCTATAAAAGCAGATACTCTCGCCCTTAAAATCGAGAGAATTGATTCAGATGCGGTTGAATCATCTGAATGGAATATCAACGGCATTAATGTTAAGCTTGCCATAACCAAGGAGACTAAGTAATGAAATTCAGAATAGGTCAAAAAGAGTTGTCTGAAGTGGTTGCCGTTGTCAGCAAGGCCGTTGCTGTTAAGGGTATAAAGGCCATTTTGTCAAATTTTCACATAACCGTGTCTGAAAACAAAGTCCGCTTTGTGGGTACTGACCAAGAAGTGATGATGATTTCTTCTGTTAACGCGAATGTTGAGCAAACAGGCGTGTTTACGATTCCCGCAAAACTCTTGCAGGAAATAATCTCAAGTTTGCCGTCGGACGAAAATTCTGAGGTAATGTTTGAGCTCGAAGATGAAGAGTCGGGCCGCATGGCTATAAAGAGCGGGAGAAGCCGATTTGAACT
Organism: Erysipelotrichia bacterium; assembly: GCA_009928855.1. Taxonomy (GTDB): domain Bacteria; phylum Muiribacteriota; class Ozemobacteria; order Ozemobacterales; family Ozemobacteraceae; genus Rifleibacterium. Next base: position 4,274 of record SABV01000163.1, read on the forward strand.
TCAAATTCAGAGTGCCGAAGAGTTTCCTCCTGTTCCGGTAATCGAATCTGAAGGCAGTTTTGTTGTAAACCGCGAATCTATGCTTCAGGCCCTTAAAGAAACTGTAATAGCGATTAACACAGAAGAAACAAACCCGGTTCAAAGAAGCATATTTTTTGATTTTTCAAACGGCGATGCTCCGGTAATGGCTTCTACAGACAGTAAGCGTTTAGCTGTTACAAAAGTTAAAGATTTGGTGTTGCCCGAAGAATTGCGCAAAAGTTTTATTGTGCCCGCACGCGCTATACCCGAAATAATGAAGCTTCTCGAAAATCGCGAAGAAGTTCATTTGGCTCTTTATGGTTCTCAGTTATTGTTCAGCACTTCAAAAGACCAGTTTATAACAAGATTGGTTGACGGGCAGTTTCCCGATTATGCGAGAATTTTACCCAAAAGTTCAAGCCATAACGTAAAAATGGCTCGCAAAGACTTGGTTCAAGCCTTTAAAGTGGTTGCTCCGATTGCTCGAAATATAAATGGGCAAGTACAGTTCGATTTCGGACAAAATGAAGTTAAAGTTTGGTCAGATGCCCGCGAAAGTGGCTTGGCCGAACACTTTATTCCCTGTGAATTAGACGGCGAACCTATGAACATTGCGTTTAACGTTAAATTCTTGCAGGATTTCGTATCTTCGATTGCTGATGAAGAAGTAGTAATAGAAATGACCACTTCGAGTTACCCCGGCTTATTCCGCCCGGGTAACCCCGATTCAGATTTCAAATACGTTGTTATGCCCATGTTTGTAGCTCGATAAACCTGATGTATAAGGGGTGTGTGTATGGCCGGGACAGATTTGAACAGATTGCAAAAAGATCTTGGAAGCGATAAGTCAGAATTACGAAAAGGCGCGCTTGCCGAGATAAAAAATTGGAAAGCTGCCGATGCGCTTCCGATTTTGGTTGATCTATTAGACCGAAAAAACGACGATATACTTATAGATGTAAGCAAGGCTATGCTTTCGTTTAAAGACGAGGCGTTGCCTTATTTGGTAAAAGCTTTGACTGCTTCATCTTGGGCAGTCAGGCGGGGTGCTTCGGTTGTTTTGGCTAAATTGGGCCCTTCTACGTTTAACAAGCTTTTGAATATGATACCCGAAAATGAAGAAGACGTGGATTATTGGATGGTGCAGACCTTGGGCAATATGGGGCGAGAAGCTACCCAATATTTGGCTAAGATATTTAAGCACAGCAATATGAAGGTGCGTCTCGCGGCTATCAGAGCGGCTCAAAATATTGAAGACCCGACAATGGTCGAACATCTGCTAAAGCTTCTTGAAGAGCAAAGCTGGCCTGTAAGAAAAGCTGCTTTCGACAGCCTTGAAGAAATATATACCTGTAATTTAGACGCGGTTGTAGACGCTCTTGAACATAGCAGCGAAGAAGCCCGTTTTTGGATAATTAAACTATTAGCTCAAGAAGAAAATGCTGAATTTATCGGTAAATTTGAGCGTATCGTAGAAACTTCTCCTATGGAATCAAAAATCGAAGCCATTAAGGCTTTGGCGATGATAGAAAATTCTGAAGCGCACAGACTTTTGGTCAGTTACCTGGCAAATAAGTCATGGATTATCAGAAAAACTGCCGCCGATGCCATATGGGAACAAGGAATAGGCGTTTCTGAAGAGCTTATTTCCGCGATAAGAGGCACTAATGTCGATGCCCGTTACTGGTCTGTTAAGCTGCTTGGACAATCAAGAGAACCGCGTATCTTTGAAGAGCTTGTGAAATGCCTTCAAGACCCTCAGACTTCTGTTCGTGTCGCGACCTGTCAGGCATTGGGTTCATTGGGGGACAAACGCGCTTTGGCACCTCTTATGACAATGCTGAATGACGAGTCAGAAGATGTAAGAACAGCAGCTATACTATCATTGAGCCAATTGGGCGATCGTGATTTCGAGCCGGTTGTAAAAAATGCAATTCCTGCACATATCAGACAAGAAAACATGATAGCTTGCGGCAATTGCGGTAAAATGGTAGGCAGAAATTTCGCGTTTTGTCCGTTTTGCTTGGCTGCGTTGAAAAATCCGACCTGCAGAGTATGCGGCAGACAAATGCAGAGCGGTTGGAAAGGATGTCCTAATTGCGGGACCCCTGCAAGCTGAGTAAAAAAAGATTGACATTTTTTTTTGCTGCTGATAACATCAAGTGCCTGTTATATTCGTACATAATCAAAGGAGTTTTTTTTAGATGATTACTCTGTTACACATAATTCATATTGCTGTTTGCGTTGGTTTGATCGTAATAGTGTTGCTTCAGGCTGATAAGGGCGAAGGACTTTCCGGGGCTTTCGGCGGCGGCGCTTCTTCTACGATCTTTGGCGAACGTGGCGGCGGCGGTTTTATGTCAAAGTTGACCACCACCATGGCCATTATTTTCATGTTGACTTCTTTGATTATTGCTGTGTTTGTGCCCAAATGGCAGAAAAATACCGTTGTTAATTACTCTGCGCCGATAAGCGCTCCTATGAGCAGTGATTCCATTCCGGTTTCTAACCCTCTTGGAATGATGCCTTTTGGCGGCGGAACAATCGTTTCTGAAGAATCCGCGACCGAAGCAGTTCCTCAGACGGGCGCCCGTGAATCCGCTCCGATTGACAGAGCAGACCCACCGGTAACAGAATAAAAGCGTAATATAAATGCGGCGTATCAAAAAAAGATACGTCGTTTTTTTTATTTTAGTAACTTTGTGTTATATTGTTTCGTGGCTAATTTAAATTTAGGAGCAGAGGAATGCAATATTTGACTGTTATTATTCCGGTATTTGTAGGGGTTCTTTTTTTTGTGTTGGCCTTTTTGGCAAGCCGATACAGACGATGTCCGTCGAATGAAATTCTTGTAATTTTCGGTAAAGTCGGAAACAATCGTTCTTCACTTTGTTTGCATGGCGGCGGCGCTATGGTTTGGCCGGTATTTCAAGATTATGAATATTTAAGTCTTACGCCTATGACTATAAGTATTCCGCTGCAAAATGCGCTCTCTTTGCAGAATATCAGGGTTAATGTGCCCTCTACCTTTACCGTCGGTATCAGCACAGACCCTGTAATAATGAATAATGCCGCCGAAAGATTGCTTCATCAGCCCATGTCTGCAATCGAAGATATGGCCAAAGAAATCATTTTCGGACAACTTCGCCTTACTGTAGCTTCTTTGACAATAGAACAAATCAACCAAGACCGAGAAAGCTTTTTGGATTCGGTTCGTAAAAATGTTGAACCTGAATTAAACAAAATTGGTTTAAATCTTATTAACGTAAATATCACAGATATTACCGATACTTCTAACTATATTGAAAGTATAGGTAGAAAAGCTGCTTCAGAAGCAATCGAGCAAGCAAAAATCGATGTTGCCGAACAAGAAAAATTGGGTGCTATCGGTGAATCGAAAGCTAATAGAGAACGAACGGTTGAAGTTGCAAAGAATACGGCAGAAGCAGCGATGGGCGAAAAGGAATCAGAAGCCGAGCGCCGCGTCTTTGTGCAGAAAAAAGAATCTCTGGCTGTAATAGGCGAAGCAGAAGCTAACAGCGAAAAAACAATCGAAGTGGCCAAAAAACTTGCCGAAGCAGACATGGGACAAAAAAACAGCGAAGCCGAAAGACGTATTTATATACAAAAAAAAGAAGCGGAAGCAATCAGAGGCGAAAATGAATCAAAAGCTTCTATCGTTCTTTCTAATTCCGAACTTGTGATAAAAGAAGCCGAAGCGCGAAAAAATGC
>SABV01000612.1 GCA_009928855.1 Erysipelotrichia bacterium
CACCGGTTTCATCGCCGCCGATACCAGGCAACGCTTCAAGGAACTTATCGAATCACGCGCCGCCCGCCTCGATCTTTTTAAACAGTAACAATCGCCGCCGACGCAAATCCTGATTTACAAAACGCTACCGTCAATGAAGCTATCTTGACCACAGTCATTAACAGAACTTTACTAAGGCTGCCATTAAATATAAGCAAAGGCATCAACACTATAGAAGCCCGTATAAAAAAAAACATCACCCCGCCAGAAGTTTATATGGGAATATGGAAAATAGCCTAACAACTTTATGGGCGAGTGCAATATTGGGATTAAAAAAAACACTTGCAAGATTGTGTGTTTTAAACTACAATTGTATTAGATTATGTATAAAATTGATCACTACTTATTGGAAAACGGCACTGATCCATTCGAGAAATGGTTGAAAGAGCTGAAGGACATTAAAGCCAGGGCAAAAATCAATGTGAAAATTGACCGGCTTTCAATCGGCAATTTCAGCAGTTCTAAGCCATTAGGCGAGGGTGTTTCTGAATTAAAAATTGACTATGGTCCTGGTTATAGGGTCTATTACGGGCAATCAGGCAAGTTTGTGATTTTGCTTCTTTGTGGCGGTGGTAAAGATACACAGCAAAAGGATATTGAAACCGCAAAAGAGTATTGGATTCAGTTTAAAAGGAGGTCTGCGTTATGACTGGCAAATTAACAAAAGATCATCAGAAAAGTTTACTTGAAACCTTGAAAGATCCAAGGGAAGCAGCAGCATACCTCAATGCTGCTCTCGAAGAAGGCGACAATGAATTATTCCTTCTCGCCATGAAAAATGTTGTGAAAGCATCAGGTGTCACTAATGTTGCCAGAAAAGCACATCTGAATCGCGAAAACCTCTATAAAATGCTTTCTGAAAAAGGCAATCCTGAACTTGCCAGTCTATGGTCAATATTAAGCTCAATTGGTCTTAAAATTTCAATAGATACTGCCTCTTAAATGAATCAGGCCTGCCGTGACTGCGGCTTCGAGCAATTATCTGCGCACCACAAGAACTTATGGAGGGCTGATATGTGGAAAGACCCGATCATCGAAGAAACCCGTAAACGGCGCGATGAACTTGCGCAAAAACTCGGCAACGAGCTTGAGGCTATCTGCAAAGCATTACAGGAAAAAGAAGCAAAAACCACCAGAAAAGTCGTCAGTCTCCAGCCACGCAAAGCCCGTCTACCCCAAAAGGCTGCCTGAACCGCCCTAAAAATAATCGGCACAAGCACGATTACACTTGGCCGCGCCGTTCCCGTGGCGGCCGAGCATGTCCACATCCATGTGGGAACCTCCTTTTGCAATTCCCGGTATTTCAATTATGCAACAAACACTACTTTTGAAAGACGTGGAATCGTCAAAGGCATCGAGAAAGGGATCGAGAAAGGCCTGGAAGAGGGCGCAGCCTCTCATAAAGCCTCTTTGAATACCATTCTTCAATTGCGTTTCGGGCGAATACCCGCCGGTATTAATTCAGCAATAGAGAAAA
>SABV01000164.1 GCA_009928855.1 Erysipelotrichia bacterium
CACGTCGCCGACTCAGTAGACTCAAGCCTCGGCATCGAAATCGTCAGCCTCTACGGTGAAGTAAAAAAGCCATCATTAGAGCTGCTACAAGACATAGACCTTCTGGTTTACGACATTCAAGACGTGGGAACCAGATTCTACACCTATATTTCGACTCTGCGTAATGTCATCGAAGCGGCAGACGAAGCCGGCCGGCCCGTTGCCGTTCTTGATCGACCCGATGTTCTGGGCGCCAGCATGGTTGAAGGGCCAATGCTCTCGCCAGAGTTTGCCTCATTTGTCGGTCACCTGCCGATAGCGCTCAGGTATGGCCTTACCCCGGGAGAACTTGCCAGGTGGTGGTGTAACAAACAGGGCATTAAAACAGAAGTCTTAGTTTATAAATGCCAGAACTATGCCTGCCCATCAGATTTCAACAGCCTGGGTTTTCCCTGGTTCAAGCCATCACCAAGCATGCCCGACATAACAACCGCCCTGTTCTACCCCGGCACCTGTCTTTTTGAAGGCACTGATATTTCAGAAGGACGCGGAACTGACGCGCCTTTTAGAGCCATGGGCGCGCCGTGGATAAATGCAAATATCTGGGCAGAAGCACTCAAACCGCTTCTACCAGAAGACATAAAAGTAACTACTACATCTTTTGTTCCCACGTTCAGTAAATTTTCAGAAAATGAGTGCCGGGGAATACTTCTTGAAACTGTTTCGGGAAAAGTAGATAACGCGGTATATATCGGGGTGGCCAGCATATATGCCCTTATGCAGTCGCATCCGGGCAAAATAGTATTTACCGACAGACCCGGCATGAAATACCCATTCATAGACTATCTAGCCGGAACAGACCGAATAAGAAAAGGGCTTCTCAAAAATGAGAAGCCCTCGCAGATTGTCTTTGAAGCCTCAGATGGAACCGAAGAGTTCAAAAATTCACGAATTCCGTTTTTTCTTTATCAGCGGGGGTAATGCCAATCACCCCTCAGGAAACGTAATAACCCAGCGATTGAGCCAGAGTTCACTGCCCTTGCGTTCTATCACCAGTAAATTGCCTTGGTCGTCGAAAGCAATATCGCGGGGGCCCGTTTTTTCGGGGCCGTCTATTTTCCAGAACATGCGGCCGTTATTGCCTATTAAAGCCAGCTTGCGCGCATTATTTTCGTTATATGAAACAAGAAGTTCGCCTTCAGAGCCGGCTGGTCCAACTTCGATACCCGTCGGAATAAATTCAGCAGAGAAGCTATAAACCTCTTTCATCAAATTGCCAAGACAATCATAGAGGTCTGCGCCCCAGTTACCGCCCTTTTTGCTGCTAAGACTCCAGATAAAGCCATTGGCAACCGGCAGCACAAAATCAAGCGAACCGATTTCAACGGCATACGTAGCAGTTTTGCCCAAAAAGAAAGCTTTATCGCCGCCAGAAACCAGCAATCCCTGATCAGCAGCGTCAACGCGACAACCATCATAGGCCCTGTCGGGCCACAATGAATTGAATCTGCCGCCAAGTCTGCCTTCGGCATCGATGAATACAAGCTGACCAAGAATCACATCAAAATCAATAATTTTATTTGATTTGGCCTTGCCCTTAAAAGCCTCACGCGTCTCGAGATCGAATCTGACATAGTTACCGGCGGCATTAGCAATAAAAACACGGCCGGCAGAAACCCGCATGCCAAGGAGATCGGAAGACATATCGGACGCAATCTGCAGAAGCGGTTCTCGTTCTATCACTGGCTGCGCTGAGACTGTTGCTGCAGACAAAACTATCACTACGATCAGAGAAAGAATTTTACGCATGTTTATCATTTTGTCACATCCCATTCAATGCTTTTAACAGAAAATTCGCCTTCCGGGGCTGCAAAAAAATCAGCAACAGCAAGCAATATCTTCTGATCGGCCTCTTCAATAAATCTGTTCATCGAACCGGGGGGCGTGAACTCAAGCTTTTTTAAAACTCTTGAGTCTTCGCTGAGAACCAGAAGCTTCAAAGTGCCCTTAAAACCACCGGCAGGAATAAAAGAAACCACCATAGCGCCGTCTTCTCTTATGCTCCAGATTCTGGCATTCTGCAAATCTCCAAGACCAATATGCAGACTTTTAATCAACTGCCCCTGCTGAGAATAAATGCGATGCAAATAGCCGGATGTCTCATGCCAGACAAGAAGATGCAATCGTCCTTTTTTGTCGACGACAAAACCGGTATTCTGCCATGGCAACTCGCGAATAAGCTCGCCATAGGTGGTAAAAACAGATATCACGTTGCGACCGCAATCACCAACATAAAGCCTGCCGCCGGCATCTACTTCGAGCTGACTGATCTGCAAAAATTTGCCGGGCGTAGAACCGTTTCCGCCAATACGTAAAAGCTCCTTGCTGTTTGCAATCGACACCTTGCGAATAGAACAATCCGCGGCATCAGCGAACCACACCGTCTCAGGAACAGCCGAAGCACCTTTCACCAGTGCAAAATCTTCGAGCAACGAATTCTTTTCGAGCCCAGAGAAGGCAATGCTGGCCTTTAGTTCATTTTTGGCATTAAAATTGTAGAGTTTGCCGCCCACAGAATCAAGCAGCCACATGCTGTCGCCGACAATTCTAAATGCCATCGGCCCAAACGGGGCGTCTTCAGCAAATTTGGGGTCTGTTTTTGAATTAAACACCGCAACTTTGCCCTTTTCATCGCCATAAGCGACTTTCCAGGGCTGTGCCTGGCACTGCCAGACCCCCAACATAACGAACATCAATACCATTACAGATATAATTCTGCGACGCATTTTATTAAACCTTTCTCATAACCCGCGTAACCGGCCCAATAGCGTATGGATCGGAAAGTCTTGGGGTTCTCAATGATGATGAATTGTTCATAGCTTTATAGGTATTGCCTTCTTTAATCATGATACCAATGTGGGTATCCGGGTCTTTAACGCCATCACCCGTATAGTCGTAGGTTTTCCAGGTAATTACATCGCCTTCTGCAAACGGGGGAACGCTTACTTCTTTCCAGCCTTTGGACCTCAGGTCAGCAACAGTAGATCTAACGTTCAAATGCACGCTGGAGATGGCTCCGGCATTTTTAAGAGCGGTAGAAACCACTTTTGCACAGGCAAGATTGCCGTAATCTACGTCAGCAGTTCTGAAAGCTGTGCTGCCAATTAGAGCCCTGGCCGACCTGGCAATTTTCTGCTGCAAAGTGCCTGAGCCAGCCGAAGTCGCCGGGGTTGAAGTAGTGCCGCTTGACGCAGCCGGCTTTGTTTTGGATATATAGCTTGAATGAACATATCTTACGGAACCGTTGTAATCTATGCGGTACCAGTCGCCCTCTTTGCCGGTAACCTTAACAGCAATACCATTTGGAATAGTTGCAGCAATATTGCCCCAGGGAGAGGTTCTAACGTTGAGAGCACTTGCGGTAACATAACCGACGAAGCTTGGCTGAGCCGGTTTAGATGCAGGCGGAGTAGAAGATGAGGCGTCAGTGTCTATATATTTTTTAGAGACAAACGCTTCGTTCTCGCCCCACTTGATCTTGTAATAATCACCGGTAGAGCCGAGAATCTCAACCGAAGCCTGATTTTTAAGCTGACCAAGAATATCACCGTGCGGCACACGTCTGACGTTCAGAAGGGTTGCATTCACACGCCCTGATGAAGGAAAGGGCTTGGCACCTTCGCCTTTGCGCTTGATATATGCCGAATGCACATATGCGGTTTTACCATTGGCAGATATTTTATACCAATCGCCGATCTGCCCGGTTATCGTAACTTTGTCACCATTTTTCAGGCTGCCGTTTACGTCGCCCCATGGCGAGGTTCTTACGTTCAGGCTACCTGAAACTTCGACCGTGGCGACCTCTGACGAGCCTTCTGATACCGCTTTAAGCTTGGTGTCAGAAGCTGCAGAAGCGCTATCCTGAAGGGTAACTGTGTCACCCGAGAAAGGATTTCCGCCTGAAAATGCCGGTGTGATAAGAACCACCAGCAGAAACAGAGACAGAAGATAAATTTTACAGTATGAGTTCATGGGCTGTCCCCCTTAAGCTTGTATGCTCATATTACCCCAAACTTACAAAAAAGTTTACTACAACTTGCAATTTTTTCAGTTTATATATAGATATTATGTTCAGCAGGTAGCAAATACGAGAAAACAAAATATAAAAACTTAAACGGGGAACTCCATGATAGAATTGAAAACTTTTTCGTTTTTCAGCACTCTTTCAACCAGAGAACTGGAAAAATTAAAAAATGTATGTCGCTTTAAAAGATACACATCAGGAACCAGGGTTCTGATCGAAAAAGAAAAATTGGACGACCTGGTAGTGGTCATAGAAGGACAACTATCTGCCGTTAAATCATACGGCGAAAAAAAAGTAACCCTTTTCAATCTCGATCCGGGCGACATCTACGGTGAAGTCGAGATTCTCAACGGGACTCCTGCACTTACAACTTTGATAGGATATCAGGAATTCCACCTGATGTTTATTCCGAAAGATGCCTTTCTGCGTTTAATTGGCCTTTTTCCTGGCTTTGCAAAAGAAGCCCGCGACATTTATTCTCGCAGAGCACCGCTGCTGCTTGAGGATTCAACATCAAAATCACAGAATTGCAGAGTCGTAACATTCTTCAACGTAAAAGGTGGGGCAGGAAAATCAGTAATATCAGCCAATGTTGCCACAATGCTGGCAAGATTCTGGAAAAAGAAAACGGTTCTTCTCGACCTCAACCTGGCTTTTGGCGACCAGGCGATTCTCATGGGTTTGTCACCCGATAAAAACATTCACAAACTTCTCCAGGAAAAGAGTTCTCCTAGAATAGAAGATATCGAAAAACAGCTGACAAAACATTCTTCTGGTCTCAAAGTGCTTCTGCCACCACCAATACCCGAACTTGCAGAAGCCATCAAGCCCGAATTCGTCGAACATATCATCGAAACACTCAAACTGCACTATGACTTTATAATCATCGATACGCACAACCAGCTTACAGACCTTGAGTTGATGGTTCTTGAAAGCAGCGATCTGATAATGCTTGTCATGACTATGGAACTCACTTTTATAAAAAATACAAAACTTCTGCTCGACCTGCTGGCGCGCCTCAAAATCCCGCGCGAAAAAGTAAAGGTAGTCCTGAACCGCGCATTTAAATCTATGGGTCTTGAGCCGGCAAAAGTCGAAAAATCACTTCGCTACGCAATAAGCCATTTTGTTCCAAGCGAAGGCAATATTGTCGTTCCCTCGGTAAATCAGGCCATGCCATTCGTTTTATCTAAAAGCAGCGATGGTACTGCTATCCTCATGGCCATAAAAAAAATATGCGCGAACTTGAGCGGAGAAGAAATAGAAAAGGGGACATGGAACATGTTCTCGCTGTTAAAAGAGGTTTTTGGAATCTGACGGCTACCAGCTGAAAAGTTTTTTAAAAAAACCAGGATTCTTCTTTTCAACTTTTACCGCAATAATAGAAATATTGTCGCTTCCACCGCTATCCAGTGCCTTTTGTATGAGTTTTGGCACACATTTCTGCGGTTCAATGTTGTTTTTTAAGATTTCTTCAATGGCAGAGTCTTCAACTTCGCCGGTCAAGCCATCTGAACACAGTATAAATATATCGTTGTTCGACACTGGTCCTGAGGTAATATCGACCTCTATGGTATCAGAATGACCAATGTACCTTGTTATTGAGCTTTTATAAGGGTGGTCTTTCTTTTCTTCGGCGGTTATGAGGCCGCGCAAAAAAAGTTCCTCAACGTAAGAATGGTCTCGTGTTATCTGCTTCAGGTGATTGTTACGAAAAAGGTATATTCTGCTGTCGCCAACGTAACCAATATAAAAATCATTCTCGCGAAACGCGAGCACAACACAGGTACAACCCATTCCTTTAACAGAAGGATTATCGATAAGAGTTCTTCTGACTTTTATATTTGCCTGCACAAAGGCATCACGCAAGAGTTTGTCGAAGGGAACATTCTGATTGGCTCCGTGATCAAGAGTCTTTTCAATGACATCTTTCGTAATCTTTGATGCCACTTCTCCAGCCGACAACCCGCCCATTCCATCAGAAACGAGAAAAAACCCACCGTTTTCGGAAACGAAAAAGGCATCTTCGTTATGATCTCTTACTTTACCGACATGCGTATCACCAAATGCAGAATAACGCACATTTCCTCCCGCTCACTTCAACAGATCTAACTTTTTGTGTATCTCATCCTGGTCAGGATACAAAAACAGAGACATCTCAAAATATTGTCTGGCACGCTCAGGTTTTTGATCATCAATAAAATAGTCTCCGAGCTTGTTAAGCAGGCAATGATTGTTCGGATCTGCTGTCCAGGCTTCCATATATAGCTTCAGAGCCTGCTTGTCGTCTTTTTTAAGTTTTTTTACCAGCCCGGCAAAGGTATAAATCATCGAAGAGGGTTGTGTTTTAATCAATTTTTCATAGTAGCGGTCTGCGCGATCAAGATTGCCCGTTTTTTCACAGAACTCGATAAAATAGTTATTGAATTGCTCATAATTGGAGTTCTCTGAAAGCTGAGTAAAAAGCTTTTCCCATTCGCTGTTAACAATTGCAAGCGAATGTTCGTAATCACCCATCTCCCGCTTGGTCTTGGGCGGTTCATCGGGAAGTCTGCCAATTTTTTTATAAAGAGATTCAATCGAAGAAACAAACCCGGGCAAGTCCGAAGGAGACAATTCAAGAAGTTTACGATTTATTACAAGGTTCTGCCTGGCGACGACATCAAAATAAACAGTCTCTGTAGCGTGCTCCGGCATAGAAAATGTAATAAGATAACCCATTGGCGGCAGAGAAATATCCAGTGGACTGCTTCCAACTGAGTTCTTATTGATAATTACCGTAGCGCCCGGCGGAGTGGTGTGAAGCACAAAATGAGCCTGAGTAAAGTGATAATAGGCCTTAAACAGCAGCAAAAACAAAACAGTAAAACCGGCGACAATCAGAATGGTTCGAAGAGTATTGATTAACTCCGTAGGGGGTCTGACAGCAAATTTTTTTGTAGTAGAGTGAGAAGGAGAACTGCGATCAAATTCGCCACCAAAACCATCTTCGTGATCTTCAAGAGGAAACTCGGACAGATCAAAATTGCCAATCAATGAGTCCTGGGGATCTTCGGGTTCATTTAATTTTATGAGAGCCTGAGCCATTTCGTCACAAGATTGGTATCTATGCTCGCGCTCTTTCTCTATCGCTTTGAGAATTATGTTGTTAAGCTTTTGCGGCACAGCATCATTTATTTCAATGGGAGGAACCGGTTTTTCCTGAATATGCTTCAACGCAATTTCATTCGGATTATTGCCAAGAAACGGCAGACGATCGCAGACCATCTGGTAGAGAGTCACACCCAATGAATATATGTCTGATCGGTAATCAAGATCACGCTTACCCAGCGCCTGTTCAGGAGACATATAATCGGTAGAGCCTAAAGTCAGCCCTTCTCCGGTTTTACTGGTATTTTTACGGGCTTTTGCGATACCAAAATCTGTCAACTTAACATCGCCAGCAGAATTGATCATAAAATTACTGGGCTTGATATCTCGGTGAACAACACCCTGGTCGTGGCAGTATTGCAATGCAGAAAGAGCGCAGACCATTACCTTAACAATATCTTCAATACTGAACCCTTGATTGGACTTTATCAGGTCTTCAAGAGATGGTCCATTTATGTATTCCATAATGAAGTAAGGAGGGAGTCCCTCCTCCTTGCACTTTTCAACGGTCGCAATATCGATTATCTTCACGATATTCGGGTGGTCGTGAAGGCGCTCCATGGTTCTGGCTTCGTCAAAAAATCTTGAAACCACGTCAGATTCTTCGATCCAGTCTTCGAGAAGAAACTTGATAGCAGCCTTTTTTTCGAGAACGGTGTGTTGACCAAGGTATACGGTGGCAAAACCACCATCACCAAGCTTTTTGATGATCGTGTAATTGCCGGCGCGCTTGTTGCAGTATTCTGTCAAGATTATCAGGTGTCCTTAGAAGCCAAGAATTGATTTCAGTTTAGAGAAAAT
>SABV01000165.1 GCA_009928855.1 Erysipelotrichia bacterium
GTATCAATGCTGCTCAATGAAGGATCAAGCAAACGCATGTTTATCGGTGGTGCCCATCTCGACCCGAATTATCCTGGTATCGCAACCATAAAGGTAACAGCCAAAGACATGTCTGATAACCCGGGCACGACCAAACTGAACTTCGCAACAGCCTTTGTCAACGCCTCAGTGCGTGCTGCAATCAAGTCTGCCGACAATGTTGTAGAAGCAGTGTTTGAAGCAGGCACACTTAACAAAAATTCGCTGGTAGCAATTCTGCCTGAAGAACTTGGCAAGATAAGCGATTCATCGACCAGAGCTTCGCTCATTATGCCCAGAGCCCTGACCGGCATGAGTGCCAGCCAGCTTATTTCTTTAAGAGGCAATATAAGCAGCAGTGCGACAAACAACAATGGCGCTGATGAATTAGTACCGGTTGGCAATGCTTACACTTTGATTGTACCTGCCAATCGCCTGAATAGAACCGTTAAATTAAGCATGAAACTGGATAAAACACAGCTGAATAAAACCGTAGGTCTTTATCAAAGCGAAGGAGCCGGCTGGAAACCTGTTAAATTCAGCATTTCTGATGGCACAGCAATCTTCGAAGCAGCTTCAGCCGGAACCTTTGCCATGATGCGCGACAATAAAGCGCCACGCGCCACCATGCTGACAAAAATCAGCACTGAAGCGATGCGTGAATCAAGGCCAGCCTTCATGTGGAAACTTGAAGAATATGCTTCAGGCATTGATGCCGAATCAGCGTTTGTAGTTCTGAACGGTCGAAAACAATCGATAATGATAGATTCAGACGGCACAACAGCCAGATTCATACCCGATGAAAATCTGCCGGGCGGCAATTACGAAATCAGCATGAATATTTCAGATAATGCCGGCAACCAGACACTTACCCCGGCAATCCGTTTTGCATTGCAGCCGCCGCTGACAATTCATGAGGTAATACAGTTCCCGAACCCGGCGCGAAACAGGGTAAATCTGCGCATCAGCACTAACAGGCCTGATCTTGACGCAAGTGAAATCAGAGTCAGAATCTATGATGTGGCAGGCCATCTGGTAGCCGGAACCAATGAAATGATCATCAGAGCCGGCACCAACGGCGCGACTAAAATGGTTCAGGATATAACCTGGGATCTCAGAAACAATGCAGGCAAAGCAATCGCCAATGGCGTATATTTCGCCCGAATTGAATTAAGAGACCCCGACAACTGGGAAAAGAAAACAAAATACACCCATAAAATTGCGGTTCTGAGATGAAAATCTGCAATGCAGACTGGAGATAGATAAATGAACAGAAAAATGACAGTGCTGTTTGCCATATTAGCTATAATCATGATTGCCAGTGGTTGCGGTGGCGGTGGTGGTGGCAGCGGCCGCTATACCATTCCGACAGAAATACCAACTCCGGGCACGGGTGGAGGTGGCAGCATAGCAGATGCTGATGTCGACTCGCTTATCGCTTCTGCATGGGAAGACTTCGCTTATGGCGCCTACAGCAGTGCCACAAGCAAATTCAATCAGGCACTGTCTATCGACACAATCACCGATACTCAAAAAGTTAAGGCTTACAACGGACTTGGCTGGTCTCTCACCAGAGCGACCGGCCTTGAATCAGGCTATTCAGCTTTCACTCAGTCTTCCGCTGCCAACAATGAAGCCAAAATAGGTTTGGCATCAGCCCTTATTCAGCGTGGCGACATGGTCAGCATGGGTGAAGCACTGCGGCTTCTCGAAGAAATCGGCCTGAAAGATTTGACTTATGTTTTTGCTTCAACCAACCCTATCGAAATCAGCAATGCAGA
Organism: Erysipelotrichia bacterium; assembly: GCA_009928855.1. Lineage (GTDB taxonomy): Bacteria > Muiribacteriota > Ozemobacteria > Ozemobacterales > Ozemobacteraceae > Rifleibacterium. Next base: position 1,800 of record SABV01000165.1, read on the forward strand.
AGCACACGCAATGCTCTCATGGTGTTATTTCTGGCGCAACAATACTGCTAAAGACGATTATGAAAATGCCAAAAAACAGATTTACCTCGCGATTGGCGAAGATCCCTCAACTGATGGCTCTGTAGGTCAAATATACAAATCGATGCGTGCTCTCGGTCTCCCTGGGCTATAACTGCCCGTATTTAATTGCAATAAAGAGTGACAATAATCTGACATCTTCAAAACATTCACTCAAAGTTCATTGCGCAAATGACACAGGCCGCGCCTGTTATGGTTGATTCGCAAAACAGCAGTGCAACTGCTGCCAAAGATAAAGTAACAATTCTTGGCATTGCGAAAAGAGCTTGGCCGACATGGCAATCTCTATAATTTTTTATAAAAATCATTCAGAAAATCAACAAGATTGCCGAAAATGTAGATAGCTAGTTCTATCGACTTGTAAGGGGAAACAATATGAAAAAGGTTTTCAAAACCCTCTTCCTGGTGGCTCTCAGTGTAGGCACCATGAGCACTGCCTTTGCTGAATCAGCAGGCAGAGCAGGAGCATATCTTAAAATGGGCGTTGGCGCCAGAGCACTTGGCATGGGCAGTGCATTCACCGCCGTAGCAGATGACTCGACCGCCTCGTTCTGGAACCCGGCCGGTCTTGCCAGACTCGACAAGGCTGAAGCCTCTTTTATGCATGCTGACCTGACTATGGATCGCGAATACAATTTCTTTAACTACGCGCATCTTCTCAAAGATAAAGATGGCAAAAACAAAGGCGTTGTGGCTCTTTCACACATGAGCTTCGGCGTAGACGGAATTCCTGAAACCAAACTGGCCACATCCAGAACCGACGGTCTGGCATTGACTGGTGACGAGCCTGCCACAGATGCCCTTGGCAGATACACCCCCGGTTCAAACGTCTGGATTTTCGGTTACTTCAAAGATACCGAAAAGAACACTTTCGGTTCTTACGCTCGCAAACTTTCTGACAAGCTCTATGGCGGCGTAAACGTTAAATACCTGAGCCAGGAACTTTACACCAACTCAGCCAGCGCCTGGGGACTTGATTTTGGTCTTCTCTATGAAAATTCAGAAAAAACAACCATCGGCCTGACACTCAGAGATATAGGTGAAAACCTCGACTGGGATACAGCATCAGGTCATTCTGACAAAGTTCCCACTACTACCACACTCGGCATTGCACATAAAGCCAACGACAAACTCACCCTTGCTGCTGATCTGAACAAAGTCGAAGATATGGAAATGAAACTTTTTGCAGGCGCTGAGTGGTGGATGCAGGATTATGCAGCACTTCGAGTTGGTTCTCATGATGGCGACCTTACTCTTGGCGCAAGCTTCAAACTCGACACCTGGCGCTTTGACTATTCTTATGCAGACGAAACACTTGGTGACGCGCACAGAATATCGGCTTCAAAACAATTTTAATCAAAAAAACGCCTTGAATTCCCCTCTACAGGCCTCCTCTCTTTCTCTTGCATTCAAGAGAAAGATGAGGTAGTTTTAGACAGTTTTACTGGCAGAAGAATGTTAGGGAGGCAGAAGATTTATGGAAATCAAAATTGATGTAAGGCCCAAGGCCAACAACATCACCCTTATAGTATTGCGCGGCGAAATAGGCACAGAAACCGTAAACCAGTTCAAAGATAAACTAGACCAGATCATTGCAGACGGCAAAATTCGCCTGGTAATGGATTTTCAGGAAATCAACTACCTCAACAGCATGGGTCTTGGTGTAGTTGCTGCCACTCTTAAAAAAGTAAAAAAATCAAAAGGTGATTTAAAACTGATCAATCTCTCACCCGCGGTTCAGGAGCTTTTCGAAATGACACGCCTGACCAAGGTATTTGAAATTTTTGAATCAGAAGAAAGCGCCGTAAAAAGCTTCAGTTGATTCTCAGCGACATTCCCTGCCAGGAATCACTTTCATAGTGCCGAACAATAACATAAATGATTTTGTCGTATCAGGTTCAACAAGGGTGTTTGCCATCATCGGCGATCCACTGACTCATTCTCTGAGTCCGGTTTTTTGGAATGCGGCTTTTCGTGCGTCAGCATTAAACGCGGTCTATGTACCCCTAAGGGTCTCGGCAGATTCAGCCGAAAGCGCCCTGCGAGGGCTTGTAGCTCTCAATGTTGTCGGCGCCAATATTACCAGCCCACTCAAAAAAAAAGCAGCGGCATTTTGCTGTTTTTTACATAAAACAGCCGCAGAAACAGGCGCCGTTAACACAATAAAGTTCACACAAAATGGAAACGAAGGCTGGAATACTGATGCAACCGGTCTTGCCAGAATACTGAATCGCCTGCCGGCTTTTACAAAAGCGATGCTGATGGGCAGTGGTGCATCAGCCAGCTCGGCATTATGGGCTTTGAACGAAGTAAAAACAGCTGAAGTTTTTCAGATAGCCAGAAGCTTTAATAACAACGAAATATTTGACGAGCATAAAAAATCAGAAGAAATGCTTGTAACAAGACTTGCATGGAATAATAAAAACTTTGCGTACGCGATAAAAGAATCTGATATAATCATCAACACTACTCCATTGGGGTGGTCTATTGAAGATAAAGTTCCGGAATTTGAAGAATATCTTGATAAAAGTAAGATCTATGTCGATTTTAATTATGGGCCAGCATCACAACTGGTCGCTGCAGCACTTAAAAATGGCTGCGATGTCTTCGATGGCAGAGAGCTGCTGTTTGAACAGGGCCTTGAATCGTTCAGACTGTTAACCGGGCTTGAGCCTCCAGAGACAGTTATAAGAAATTGTATATATTCTTGATTAACGGAACACTTGATTTATAGTGTCAAATTGAGGCATTATTTCTGGTAAAGAAATAAGGAAGGAACTGCAGAAATGAATCAATCTCTTCCTGCGCAGCCGGGAGCACCAGCAGGGGCAGCAGGCCCCGGGGGTTTGCCTGGTCAGACTACTCCGAGATCTGCGGCTGCATCTTCGATTCTTTCCAAGAAAATGCGCCTTGGCGATGCCCTTATTTCCGAAGGCCTGATTAACGAAGAACAGCTGCAACAGGCTCTCGCTTTACAGAAGAAGAGCGGCAAACGACTTGGCGCGGTTCTTGTAGAAATGCACCTGGTCACTGAGCAAGACATCGTTCAGATACTGTCAAAGCAGCTGCGCATACCATTCATCGATCTGTCAAACTATCTGATCGACCCGGTTATTGCCAAGCTTGTGCCAGAACACATTGCCAAACGCCACATGCTGATTCCGATCAACAAAGTGGGCAACAAGCTTACCGTAGCTATGGTTGACCCGCTCAACATCATCGCAATCGACGATATTCAGCTTATGACCGGCCTCATGGTCAAACCGGTTGTCGCAACTCATACCGATATTAACAAGGCCCTTCAAGATGCCTACGGCGCCGTCGCCCAGCAGGACAAACTGATGGATGACCTTGAAGACATCGGGCACGGTGACGACGAAGATCTTGATGGTCTCGGCGAACTTGGCGAAAACGATGCCCCGATCATCAGACTGTGCAACCTCGTCATTTCTCAGGCTGTTCAAAACGGCGTTTCAGATATTCATATTGAACCATTCGAAAGAGAATTGCGCATAAGATATCGCCAGGATGGTATGATGTACACGGCAATGCAGCCACCCAAAAAGGCTACCGCCGCCATCACTTCGCGTATTAAAATCATGTCGTCGCTGAATATCGCCGAAAAGCGCCTGCCACAAGATGGTCGTATCAAAATAAAAGTGGCGAACCGCATGATCGACCTGCGCGTATCAGTTCTGCCGGTTATCTGGGGCGAAAAAATCGTAATGCGAATTCTCGACCAGACTTCGCTGAAGGTTAACCTCGAAGATCTTGGTTTCGAACCCAAAACCCTCGACCGTTTTAAAACAGGCATTGCATCACCATACGGCATTATTCTGGTTACGGGTCCAACAGGCTCGGGAAAAACTACAACGCTTTATTCTGCCCTGACTTCGGTCAACTCGATAGACACTAACGTCATGACCGCAGAAGACCCTGTTGAATACATGCTCCACGGCGTCAATCAGGTGCAGTGCAAACCCGAAATCGGTCTGACATTCGCTGCAGCACTTCGTTCGTTTCTACGCCAGGACCCAGACGTAATCATGGTCGGCGAAATTCGCGACTTTGAAACAGCCGAAATTGCAATTAAAGCATCAATGACAGGCCATCTGGTTCTCTCAACCCTGCACACAAATGACGCGCCCGGCACTATCGGTCGTATCGTCAACATGGGCATTGAGCCGTTCATGGTTACAACATCAGTTATTCTTGTGCAGGCACAACGTCTGGTAAGAAAAATATGCAAAGACTGCAAATTTGAGATAAAACCCAGAGCTGAACAGATCGGTCAGTTCGGCATCACTCCTGAGCTGATACGACGCATTGATCTGCCCCACATCAATGAAAAGAACATGATGTTCTACAAAGGCAAGGGTTGCGAATCGTGCAACAACTCAGGAACCCGAGGTCGTATAGGTGTATACGAAGTCATGATGATGTCTGAACGCCTCAGAGACATTATTCTCAACGGTGGTTCAACCGATGATATCCGCCGCCAGGCAATTGAAGAAGGCATGTTATCACTGCGTGAATCAGCCCTCAGAAAAGCATTGACCGGCATGACCTCACTAGAAGAAGTAGTTCGCGTAACCATGGGCGAACACTGATTTTGCGTTAACGAATAAAACAGAAATAGACAATATAGACAAGGAGTCTGGCGATGTTTGTCCTGAACGACCTGCTGAACCTGGTTATAGAAAATGGGGCATCCGACCTTCACATAACTGTTGGTACTCCCCCGGTCATTCGTGTCGATGGCGAGCTCATCCAAACTGACCTTGATGTTCTCACGCCCATGGACACCAGATCTTTGATCTACAATATGCTGACCGCCGAGCAACAGAAGGAATTCGAAGAAGGTTTCGAGCTCGATCTTTCTTACTCAGTTCACGGCTTCGGGCGATTTCGCGTTAATGTCTATAAACAGCGCGGCTGCATCGGCGCAGCGTTCAGAATTATTCCGACTAAAATACCGACTCTTGAAGAACTGCGTCTGCCCGAAAAGCTTCGAGAATTCACACGCATGCGCAAGGGCCTTGTTCTATTTACCGGCCCGACCGGCTCCGGCAAATCAACTTCACTGGCATGCCTGATCAATATCATCAATGAGACCAGACGTTGCCACATCATGACCATCGAAGACCCGATCGAATATCTGCACTACCACAAAAAATCGGTAGTCAACCAGCGCGAACTTCACATTGACACCAAATCATTCGACGAAGCTCTCAGACGAGTTCTTCGTGAAGACCCCGACGTCATTCTGGTCGGCGAAATGCGCGACCTTGAGACCGTAGCAGCGGCGTGCACCATGGCAGAAACAGGCCATCTCGTATTCGGAACCCTGCACACCACCGACGCCGCCCAAACAGTAAACCGCATCATCGACATGTTTCCACCCCACCAGCAGGGTCAGATACGTTCTCAGCTGTCATTTGTACTGAGAGCGGTAATTGCGCAGCAGCTTCTGCCAGTGGCCAGCGGAAAAGGACGCGTAGTCTGCAATGAAATTCTGGTCGGCAACCCTGCGGTAGCGAACTGCATCAGAGAACAAAAAATATCAGGGCTTTACACCGTAATGCAAACCAGCCACGAAGAAGGCATGATGACTTTCGAAATGGCACTGCGCGATCTCTATCTGCGAGGCGACATCACTCTTGAAGAAGCCATGATTCATACCATGCACCCCAAAGAGCTCGAAAGAATGCTCAAAAGCGCCTGAGATGTGACTGACTACGATATGCTACGCGCTGCCCGACAACGGCACGCTGACGTTGAGCTTCGCCAGATTTTCATTCTGTATTCATGGCGCTGGCTGAGTGTTTTTTTCTGGGTACTTTTGCCGGCGACTTTATGCCTTATATTTTCGACATTTTGCCTGCGATATCACGACGTAATTGACGCCATCGCAGTCATTTGCACTTGCAACTGCCGTCTAAACCGTTACTCCTGCAATTCTCGACTGGTGGAGCCGGAAAACAGCTCCTTTTTATATCTCGTCATGTTCTGCAAAAGAGATTTCTGCAGAGAATAAAAGTTTTTAACCTTCGCAAGTCGCTTTTCCAATTCTGACAGAGCAACATCGTTTTTTTTAACGAACCGGTTGCGCCCTGAAGAGTAGTTG
>SABV01000166.1 GCA_009928855.1 Erysipelotrichia bacterium
TGCTGATAACGGCATGGGCGGAGCCGCCCGTGGAGCGCCATAATCTGCCGGAGAAGGAATTTCCATGTCTTTGTCAAATAACATTTCTTCGCCGGCCCGCCGCAGGCCCTTTGAATAATCTTTTTTGCCTGCTGCAAACCCGAGGGTATCGCCTGTTGCCAGAGCATTGCCAAGTAAAGCCGTTTTGAATAAGCGATTGTATTTTTCACGATCATCAGGTAGCAGATCGAAACATTCTTCGATGTGTCTGGCAATTGTTGCGGCACGGTCTGGCAATTTCTGACCGAGCAGAATTTTTTCGACAATATTGAGACGCGAAAAAGCCCATGGCTCGAAATATTCCTGCAGATCCATGTTTAACAGCCATTTGTCCATAAAGGTTTTGTCGCGTTTATCGGCAATAAAGGGCTTGATAACTTGCGTAAAGAACTCTCTATCGCGCTGGTAAACGAAAAAGTTCAGTTCATGACAGGCATGTTTTGAATAAAGTTCGAGTTTTTCGGGTTCTTTCAGGTCAGCCCAACCTGTTATGAATGCGAACTGTGCAAAATCAGAATTCGGATTTAGAGTTGCCAGCAACCTGTATGCTGATGGCAATGAATCATAAATTTCGACCTTGGCGGTCGAAATGTCTTCAATAACCAGCGATTCATTTTTTGCCAGTATAGAGATGTTTTTTTGCTGCGAAAAATGCTTGTCGGGCTCAAGAGCCCTCGCCAGGCGAAGATCCTGATGCTTTTCGGTGACTTCGGGCAGCGAAAGCTCGCGGTATGCGACATCAAACCCGTCGATAGCAATGATTTGCAGGTTATGGCAAGCATTCAGATTGCCGGCATCTATTTCTATATTTCCGTTTTTGTCTGGTCGCAGGTTAGTTAAAACAATTGACTGGCCGGCAAGAAAATCCAGATTTGCAAAAGCCGAAGAGCGTGTTTCTGCAAGTTCTTTACGCTTTATATGCCCGGCAGAGGCGGCAGTTTGAGGTGATGGTTCAGGTGAACCGCTCCATGCGCCGCCTGCTGCGGCTTCCTGTGTGCTGGTGTCTGTTTTGCGCAGACTCCATGGATTAAGCAGCAGACCTGGTTTTTTTAGCATGTTTCCCGGAAAAATCTTTGCATATCGGCGCTCTAGAATATAGCGGTATTCGTCTCCGATATTGCGGCCCGAAAGATAATGCGAAAGCGGTGATGCAAGAGTAATTTCTGGCAGATAGGGGGCCTGTATTTTTGCGAATTCGTTGAACAGCAGAAATTCAGGAAGAAAGCGCCCGGCAATTACGTGTGCTCTTGTTGAAGTTTTGGCATTGGCAAGATTTATGAGCAGCTTACCGTTCTGTATTTTTGCTTTGGTAATATGCAACGGCGATGATTGAAGTATGGGCAGGGCACGACGCTCAGAAACGGTGTAGCAGTCAATTTGCCGGCCGTCTGCCACCTTTATTTTTATGCTTTGCTGAGTTTCTTTTAGATACATTTCGTAATCCCCGGCCGGCAGATCTTTGATCTGATAAAAGCCCTGGTCAGCAATTACATTTTTGCGAAAATCTTCGACAAATGAGTTGGCACGAATGTCATAAAGAGAGCAGAGCTCTTCTATCTTTTTGTCTGCGTTGCCGGTCAGCGGTATAAGAATATTCTGACCCTTAGAGACGCACATGGTATCGCTAAGAGTGTTTCGGTCAACAGAGGGTAAGAACTCCATGGTTATACTTTCGGGGCCGCTAAGGCTAACCGACTCGACGCCTTCGAGATTTCCCAGGTAAAGGCGGCCCTTCTCATCTGTCTGCAATGTGCCCGGTATTATCGGCTTAATCAGGCGATGTCTTATCTGTATGTTCACCGGGCGGTCAGGGCATGGCTCACCGCTTTTGCCCAGCAGTTCCACCAGGTAATTGCCATTGTCTTTTCTGATAAAAAAGGCCAGTGTTTTTTCTGTGCTTTCGATACCGTTTATGTCAATGGATCTATCTGCAGAGAGCTCGTCTTCTCGGCCCATGCTGAGGTTTTCGACTTTGCCTCTTATTGCGAATGTAATGCGGGAAAGTTTTTCTGGAACCTTGAATTCAAAAGTAGTTTCGCGATCGTTGAAAAGTTTGAAATCAGTGATTTCCCTTGTTGATGCAACATTCTCACGATCAATTGATGTGATGAGCAGTCTCACGTTTTTTAACAGATTGACGCTGACAGGGAAGGAATTGAGAGCGAGGGAAGGCCTGACGACTAACGTGGCTGTTTTCCCCTCTATCAGGGCTTCTCTGTCGGTATAAATACCGGCTTCGAAGCTGTATGCTTCAGCCTGGTGGTTAAAATTATGCAGAGCGGCGAAATCACCGTGTTTTATTACAAACTGGCGGTTGCCGGGAGTGCTGGTGTAGGGCACATTGATCAGGCCGGTCGCGTCAGCCTTGTATTCGTTGCCGCCAAAGAGAATGGCAGCATCTTTAATTTGCTGCCGAGCTTCATTAAAAACGCTAAATAGATGCCCGGCGGCGCCTGAACGCTGCACAAATGACAGCTGACCCCGGCGAATCATGGCGCGGCTGCTCATACCGTTGCCAATCAGTTCGGCTATGTAAACTCCTCTTCCGGTAATGTTTTTAAGGTCAAAAGTTTCGGTATGCCTTTGGTATGAGGGATGAGAATACTCGAATACCAGCTCTTCGTTCGCTACCAGGCCGTCAAGATCGATCGCAGTCGATACTTCATTTGAATTTTCGCGGTAGTAGTTTGGCAAATTGAGTTTATATATTTTAACAATCAGCTTTTTAATATTTTTTATTTTGACAGTGAGCCTGGTTGGCTCTTCTGGAAGCAGCAGAGTTTTATTGGTCGGCAGAAATTCAAGTTCTGTGCGTTCTTTCAGCTCTTTCACCCTGTGGGCATCGAGAAGCGAGAACCAGTTTTCCATATCGCCGACAGCGTTAACAATCATGGTTTCAGCAAACAGTTGCTTGAGGTAATCAGAATCGATATATCCGGAAAACGCCGTCGAATTCTGATCGGCGAGCATCAGATTCTGCAGGTAATCGCGCACAAGTGGTTCATCGTTGCAGACGGGCTCGCAGAGGGTTGCATCTTTGAAGTTTGCGTTCAGATCAGCTCGATACACCTGTCTTTCATTGCTTTCGAAGTATTTGCGGTTGAGATAAAAAACGTTGCGCGGCAATTTAAGATAATCAAGAAACATTGCCCGGTCATATTTGCCGAGAGTTCTTTTTACATCGAGTATGTGATACAGCAGATGTGCTTTAAGTGAGTTAAAAACAGGGGCGAGGGTTGCCACAAAATTGTGCATTTTTACAAGAAGCGCGAGCCTGGTTTGTGGGGCGTTTTCCCATTTTTCGTCGGCACCGGGTTGCAGCTTTTTGAGGTATGCCGTTACGAAGTTGTTTTCGTTAAGCAGTTGCGGCATTTTTTCTTTGCAGTAATCGAGATGTTTCAGCAGCAGCTTATTGTGAATTGGCAAAGAGCCAAAGCCGCCACTGTAGCGGTATTGCAGGTCGTCTGTAACCATCTGGGCAATGTTGTCTGCGTCAGGGTAGCGCAGGCGTGTGAGAAGATCGCGTCGGCGGTCATTGTCGAGTTTTTCGCCCACTAGAAGTTCGAGACCGGGGTATTTGAATCCGCTCAGATCGCCGTAATCACGCATCGCAAGCTTTTTGAGATTGTCAAAACTCAGCCAGTTCTGGTCGAGTTTGCACGGAAAGGCCTGTTTGCTGACCGTTTGTTTTTTTGCATGATCAAAGCGCAAACCCAGGCGGGCAATGACGAATTCGACAACTTTTTCGGGGTTTTTAGCATAGTCTAAAAGGATCTGCCGTGTCTGAATCTCTTCTGATCGCGCTGTATGGCTGTAACGGTTTACCCATTGTTTGAGCAGTTGCTCGACCTGGGCGTTTTCGCCGCGTTGTTGATGATAGAGACATGAATAATAATAATAGTCTTCTGTGCCTGGAATAAGTTGTTTTAACGGCACAGAGCGATCGTCTGCGAGGCTGAATTCTTCGTCGAAGCCAATTTCTACGGCATAAGAAGTTGAGATGATTGACAATACCAGAAATATTGCCGGTAAAAAGCAAGCAAAACGACAAGAAAAAGGTTTCATGTTGCCTCCAGGTCTGATCGAGTTTGTTATTTTAACTGCGCATTATAACGCAAGAATAGAAGAGCAGATTCAGATTATTTGTCATTGTTTTTGATCTGCCCCGACAATGATTATCAGGATGTTTTGCCGCTCATGGGTCTTGCCTCTATGCGCAGATCAACATCGCTTGGCGTGAAGAACATGTTGGCATTGCTGTGCCCGAGTTTATCGATATATTCAACTTTTTTAAGAGTATTGAATATATTGATTTTTTCATTTTCAGAAAGAGTTCCGGCAAGTTTTTCAAAAAATTTGCCAACTTTTACTGCTTCATATTCACCCAGCATTTCAGCTTCTTTAAGCGCATTATCGCGTTGAATCTCGAGCAGATCGCCTTTTTGACGCTCAATCTCGAAATTGCCCTTGACTTCACTAAGTCGCACTTCATTTTCGCTTTGCTGCTTCTGCAAACGATTGAGACGGTTAGTTGTTTCCTGAATTATTTCCTGAAGAACACTCTGAGTACTTTCGTCTTTGCAACTCACCGATCTGACTTCAACTGAATGTATTTTTACACCGCGTTGCGTGTAAAACTGGTCACTGGCATCGTTTATGGCCTCTTTAACTATGTCGTTAAAACGGTCGAGAAAACCCTCAAGAGATGATTTGGAAACCGATTGAATGATCATGCTGCGGGCGTGCGAGCATATGTCGCCCGGCGCATCATCGGTGGTTTTTATCATCTTTTCGATGTTTTCGATCTGCCAGAAAAAGGTGACGCCGAGAATAAGTTCGACGTTGTCTTTTGTGCGCACACCGAACTCATACCACATAAATTTGGGTCTTGAGTCGATATGGGTTATTTTGAGTTCGCGCTTTTCTTTGTGAATGCCCGAAGACCAGCGCATGCCGAGCAATATTTCGTAGGGCTGCAAAAAGAAGGCATTTTCTTCATCTTTACCGTTAACAATGCGGTATCTGCCGTCTTTGCCCTTGATAATTACAGATTCATGATTTTCGAGCAGAATTTTGCTTCTGACATCTTCGATCTCTTCGTGTGCGGTCGGAAAAAACACCTGATTTTTAGTTACAAGTTGAAGCGAACCATCTGATGTATTGCGAAGAAGAACCGCCGTTTGTTCATCAATATTTATGCCCTTTGTGGGAGGTTCGAGAATTTCTTCGTTAGCAGTCAAAACTACATTATTAGGCCCTGTGACCACGCGAATCTTACCGGTAGAGCGATCGATAAGTCTGGCGTATTCATTGTGCTGCAAAACAATGACATCATATTTTTTGACGAGTTCTTCATAGGCGTTCAGATAAAAAAAGCAGGGGCCTTTTTCGACACGAATTTCGCCGGTGAGCATGTCGCGAATTTTGACAAACTCTGTTGGCGAAAGACTCAGGCCGCGTCTTACCCTGGCATTGATAAAAGGCTTGACAACAACGCTGCCCGGGCCGTTAATAACCCATTTTTTGGTAAAACCTTCGAGTAAAAGCTGTTCCTCTTCTTTTAAAAAATAGACCCATGGAATTATCATCCTGCTTGCTCCTGCATATATATTTTTTTATGATTATAACTCTTTCGTGTTTTAAAATAATCTGTTTTTTAAGCACTTTATTGTGCCGAAGGTAATGATTAAGTATTTATATGAATTACAGAGGAGCAATTATGCAAGAAGGTATGATGCAGGGAGCGATTGCGGTGGTGTGCGGTATTTTTACCGTTGTTTGTGCGACACAAGATTTTGATTTTTTTATGAACAATCGCAAAGCAAAATTTTTTGTTAATATTTTTGGCCGCAACGGCGCCAGAGTTTTTTACGGCATTCTCGGCGCGGTCATGATTATTCTTGGAATTGTTATCGGGGCTAAATAAAATTATTCGGTAAGTTGCGTGTTAATGCCAATCCTGTCGAGAACGTCGGTGAAGTCGGCCGGTAGCGGGGCCGTAATAGTCATTGTCTGACCGTTTACCGGGTGTTTAAAGGTGATAGTGTGCGCATGAAGCATCATACGATTACAGTCGTATTGTTCTGACAGCATCTGATTATGATGACCGTCTCCATAACGATGATCACCAATGAGATGGTGAAATATGTGCTTCATATGTCGTCTTATTTGTCGATTGCGCCCGGTATGAGGTGTTACCCGCAGCAGTGAATAGCGGGCGGAAGGGTGTGGGCGTACGGCCACCGGTAATTCTGTTGTTGCAAGTCTTGCATATTCTGTAATTGCTTCTTTAGCCGGATTATTGCGACTTTTGGCGCGATCTGTGGTTTTATCCCAAATATCTTTAAGCGGGTAGTCGATTATTTCTGCTTCTCTGGCATAGCCGCGAACAAGAGCAAGATAAGTTTTGGTCACTTCACGCCCGGCAAAGGCATCTGCCACAAGTTTGGCGCTGTCGCTCGAAAGAGCAAATACCAGCACTCCTGAAGTTGCCTTGTCGAGCCGATGAACAGGGTAAACCCATTGGCCGATCAGGTCACGGAGTTGTTTCATGGCGCTTTCTGTTTCGCTTTTGTCGATATAACTCGGGTGTACCAGCAACCCTGCAGGCTTGCATATAATCACAAGCGAGTCATCTCTATAGAGAATATCTTTTAGTGAAAGCATTTCAGTTTTTTATCTTTTCAGACACAATCTTGCTTAATTCCGTTCTTTTCTATGTCGCGCGAATCGTCTTCATGCGAGAGCCCCGATGCCAGAATAATTTTAACATCCGGCCGAATTTTTTGCAGCTCAAAAAAACTCACGCCCAGAGCCAGAATCGAAAAACTCAAAATTTGTGCGGTGCTTAAATTCGTCAGCAGGCTGCATTACCTTCGATTGGTTAAGCTTGCCGGCAACTGAATTATTTACTCTGAAAACACGCTTTTAGGGGCTTTTAAAGAGAGCTAAAAAATATTAGAATGGCACATGCAAAATCTGAATAAAAATGTGACCGATATGAAGCAAATTTGTTTGCTGGTGTTGATGCTGGTTCTTGTTATACTTAACGGCTGCTCTGTTCCTGGTTCTGCCGGTCAACCGACCGAAGATGACTCTGTGACCATTCGTGGTATTGTAAGTGTTCCACAGGTCGCTGCCCCGGGCTTTTTAGCCGCCACAGGAACGGAAAATTCAGCTGCCGCTTTTGCGCGTTTTCTTGCCAGTTCAACTTGCCTGGTTAATGGCACGAATGTTGCCTTTTCATTGAGCAGCACCACCAGGGAACTTGTTATCGAAAAATTGCCTCCGGCGGTTGTCTATAGCGTAGAGTTGCATTGCGGTTTTTTAAAACTCAAATCGTTTGTAGCCAATACCGGGCGACACATTAGCCTGCCATTTGGAATCTCTCTGCGCAGCAGTGCAGACTGGTATTTGCGTACGGCCATAGCTTCTCATGAAGGCCTGAGAATAGACCAGTTGAACGAATATGGCATAACTGCTGCGTTGCTTGATCTGTTTGCTGCTTCAATGCAAAACGAGTTGAATAAGGCAGACTCGTCGTCTGGCACCGTTGATACGCTGATAAACAATTCGACAACTTCACTGTTAGCCGGTAAAACTTTTGCCGATTGCCTGCAAAAAAGCGGTAATGCTTTTGCTTATAACGGCAATTTCAGCGGTCAGGTTTTTTACTACGCCCTCAACAGCTCCGGAAACCCGGAACTGGCCGTTAAGGCTAATGCTGAGATGACTTGCAGCCAATCAGGGCAGACTGTTACCGGTACACTTGATATTGAACCCGTTGCAGTGGTTCCACTTGTCGAAAACCCCACCGCCCAAAGTCCTTCGACAACTTCATTTGCTTTTTTGGGAACCGCAAATGGCTCATTTTTGTCCTTTGCCCGCAAAGGCCTGCTTGGGCCACTTAACGGCAAAACCCTCGATAACTGGTTTGTTTTTCC
>SABV01000613.1 GCA_009928855.1 Erysipelotrichia bacterium
ACGCCGATTTGATCGTTTAAACAAACAGATTCTTCAGAATTATTATTAACCCCGAAGGCGGCGTTAAATTCTGCCGCCATAGCGCCGATTCTTATTTGAGAATCTTCCGCCATTGTTGATTCGGCGTTTATGGTGAGAAAATGATCGTGGCATGTTTTGCTGCTTTTGTTAATATCGTGCAATCTCTGCTTAATTTTATTGTCGTCGTGACGATATTGCATTACTCTTATCTTAGTCAGTCTATCTAGCACGCTTATCTCCACTATATCCCGCTTTAATCTTTCGTCTGACAAAGCAGTAAAACCGCCTGCCGCGTCTACCTTGCCATTAGTCCAAAAGCCATATCTTAGCCCAGAAGCAACCCCAGCCTGAAATGGCGCATTAGAAATCCCATCTCCGTTTCTATTCAAGCCACCCATCGAAGAGTAGTTAGATGTGCTGCCGTCGCGGTATCCACACGAAACTTGTCCACAGGCAATAGTAGATATCGCCCAAACCCCAGAATTTGTAGAAAGAACCGCTTTTGTAGCCAATCCCAGCGCATCTATGTCTGTAACGCCGGCATTGAAAACATTAACGCTAGTGTTATATGTGCCGAGTCCGATTGATACACTAGAAGTTGCAGATAACCCGTTTGATGCGAAAACAAATCCGCCGATTTTGCCGGTGCCGTTGTGTGAAACATAAAATGGAGAACTCGCAGGCGTTGCATTGCCCGCCCAGAACGCTTTTTTACTCGTATCTGTGCTAATGCCGATTGCATTTGTGCTTGTGCCTGCGGTTAGGTCGGTTGTCGTGGCTGTAAATCCAGCAATTTTAGAGCCCGTGCCGCAGGTTATTGTGCCGGAAACTGTCGCGCTTGTGGCAAAAATAGACCCATTTTGCAAAACCCTGAACGGAGCAGTATTGCGATTCGCAAAAGTCGAGCCAGCAAAGAATCTGACAGCGGTATCGCCTGCCGTATTGCCGGTAATGCCCGCTGCAACGGTGCCGCCCTGAACAACCTGCAATGTGCCGGTTGTTACAAGGCCGCCGTCTATCGTGGTTTGAGTGTGGTCAGCGTCACTCGGTGCGTGCAATGTTGCCGCGTGCTCAAAACCTACTCCAGCAGTGGCTTGTGCCGCGTCTGCGAGGTCTTTTGCTCTAACCGCAATCGCGTTAAGCAAGGCGGTTTTTGCATCATAATAGTTTTTAAAATTGGTTCTGAATGTAGCACCGACAATATTTGTTGTTGTGCTAAGTTGTGCATCAGAAATCCAAAGCGGAGCGCCAGAAGACCATGCAGAGCCGTTATTAAGGTAATCTGCGAGTGCCTTAAACGCCACTTCATATGCAGAGTTTGCAGTTATAACGCTCGTTGGCGCGGGCGCTGGAATTGGCAGGTCATAAATAACCGGCAACATTTTATCATAATAGCCAGATTCTTCGGTTGTAAATTCTGTGTAAGTCTGTGCCGCAAAGGTTGGAACTGAGTTAGTTTCATCTATTAATTCGTTCAGCTTATTCCAG
>SABV01000614.1 GCA_009928855.1 Erysipelotrichia bacterium
TTTTTAATCAGCAAGCTGCCTGACAACGATCTTTGTACCCTCAACTTTTCTCACGACAACCCTGGCACCTTTTTCGATAAAATCACCATCAGAAACAGCGTCATAGCGCTCGTCACCGACCTTCACTTTTCCCGATGGTCGACACGGTGAAGTTGCGATTCCTTCAAGATTGAGCAGGTGGTCAAAGGCATTATTATCTGCAGCAACAAACCCCTGGTCGGCAGTCATTTCTTCTTTCAGGATAAAACGATCAAAAATTCTAAGTTTGGGGCCCCACCAGTAAACCAGCATCAAAAAGATCACTGAGTAGGTAATAATACTGGCAATGGCTGACAATGCCGAATAAATACCGCCAAAAACCATCACAATACTGAAACAGATGGCTATTATGCCAGAAACACCGGTAACGCCGAAACCAGGCAGAACAAGAATCTCGACAAGAAGCAGAGCCAGGCCGACTACGAATAATATAAGAGCTTCAAAACCGGCGAGATAAGCAAAAAGATGCCCGCCGAAAAATAATGCCAGACAGGCAACGCCAGTCCAGCCAATAATGCCAAAACCGGCAATAAAAAACTCAATAATCAAACACCAGAAGCCAATGGTAAACAAAATTACACTGATATTGGGGTTTGTGAGATAACGAGCGACCCATTCAGCTGAAGTCGGCTCTACCACTTCTACCCTGGCACCTTCGAGATTTATTATGCGCAAAACAGAGCTGATCGAGGCGACGACATGGTCACAATAACCGTGCTTCAGCGCAATCTCTGATGTGAGAGTCAAAATTTCGCCTTTTTTGCTCAAACCCTCAATGCTGTCATGATTTTTATCAACCATGGCTTCGGCAATCAGTGGTGGCCTTTTGCGAGCTTCAGCTGAAGCTCTGAACTCTGCCCTGAAAGCCGACACATACTTCTCTTCGGCGGCGGCAACAGAACCGCCAATCAACATTATCGGAGTAGCTGCGCCCATTTCAGAACCGGGCTCCATAAAAATACGATGGCATGAAATAGCAACAAGAGCCGCAGCCGAGAGTGCTCGTCCCTTCACGTAAGCAAGAGTCGTGACCTTAGAACGCAAAAGCGCATCTTTTATCTCTTGAGCTGAGTCAACCAGGCCACCGTTTGAGTTGATCTCAAGAATAACCGCAGAAACATTTTCCAGTTCGGCGCGGCGGAGCTGACGTTGAATAAAAAAAGACAGCCCCTTATCTATTTCTTTGTGAACCTGAAGCACTAGAACGCTACCCGAAGCGCTCTGCGCCTGAACAGGGCAAAAAGCCCCCGAAAAAGCGAATAAAACGAAAAGCACGACAAACCCCATGCCTCGCACAAAGCGCTGCATGGGGTTATTCAGAACATTTTCGCAGACTGATTTAGCGGCGACGTCTTTGTTTCCGTCGAGCCTCAGCAGCTTTACGTTTCTGCTTTTCACTTGGTTTTTCATATGCTCTGCGGCGCTTAATTTCCTTAACGATACCAGCTTCCTGGCATTTTTTCTGGAAG
>SABV01000615.1 GCA_009928855.1 Erysipelotrichia bacterium
TGAGTAGTTCAATCAATAACGACGAGTTTAAGTTGAATTTTTCAGGGCCATTTCTGGGAGTCAATCTGGACTTTTGAAACCTGGCATTTTGACCTCTATCGGAGAAGATTGAGGTGGCTTTAAAAAATAAATTCAAGGGCGTTTTTGCCCTGATAGCGTTGGTTGTCTTATATGTCTGGGGGTGTGGCAGCTCTGGTGGTTCGTCTTCGGGTGGAACTCTCTCGAACCCGCTCGGTGTTGGTTCTGGTGTTGGCGTTATCAGAGGGCGTGTCTATGCCTCCGGCGTGCTTGCACCTGCGAACATAACTATCGTTGAATTCTCTTCTAAAAACGCTACCCCCAGCGCCGGAATCGTTTCTTCTGAAGCGCTTTCCGGTTTAGTGCCCATTTCCGGAGCCAATGTCTGGGTGGAGGAGCTTCCAGGAATCAATGCCATATCTGCAACTGATGGTAGTTTTGTTCTAGAGGGTGTCCCTGAGGGGTCTTTCAGGGTTATTGCCAAGTATGCAGACATGTTGGGCATCTTAAAGGCACGCTCATCTTTTTTGCCAGATATTTCTTACGTCGCGCCGACGTCGGTAGATCTGAATCTTTTGCGAGCGACCGTGAGAGTAAAGGGAACTTTAACCGGAGTTGATGGATTGCCGATTCCTGCCGGTACAAAGCTGATGCTTTGGGGTGAAACGTTTGAAGTCGGTCTTAATGGTTATTTTGAAACGCCACCTTTGCCCGAAGGGTATTCTCAGGTTACCATGATTGTTCAGGCCGGCTATGGCCAGACTTTTTTATCGGTGCCACTCACTTTCGTGCCCGGAGACAATCTGTCTTCAATAGAGCTTACAATGCCGGTAAACGGCGCTACAGGCGAGCCCATTGCTGATTATAGCTGGCAACCGCCTCTTGTTTCACTTTTTCCAGAAATGAACGGTGAGTTTAAAGCGGCTGTTCGTAGTGGCGATCAGCTGACAATAACAGCCAGAACCCTTGAATCTTATGATATAAGCAAACTTTCACTTGTCTGGTCTGCAAACATTGGAGTTTTGCAGGAAACGGCAAATCCCTACGTCAGGCTCTGGAAAGCACCCGATTTTGGTGGTCTTGCCACGATCAAGGTAATTGCCACCAACCAGTATGGTGCCACCGGAACCGTCAGCCTGCCCATAACCGTTGAGGGCATACCTTCTTCAGAGAAAACCTTTTCGGCCTTTGCTTTTGTTTTTCCGCCGACAGAGGCCATTATAGACAATACCAATCACACTATTGCGATAACGGTCCCATTTGGAACCGATGTAAAGAATCTTGTGGCCGTTTTTTCCACCAGCGGCCAGAGTGTTCTGGTGGGTAACACCTCTCAGAAGAGCGGAGAAACAGCCAACGATTTTACTCAGTCGCTCGATTATATTGTTGTCGCTGCCGATGGTTCGAGGGTAATTTATCGCGTCAGCGTCACAGTTGCTCCCGAACCGCCGCCTCAGCAGGTTGTTGCAGTGTTGAGCAATACCCCC
>SABV01000616.1 GCA_009928855.1 Erysipelotrichia bacterium
ATATAGCTCAGTTCTTTTATTGGAACAACATCATTCCAGTCGAGCTGCAGGGCGTTGGCACAGACTACTGTGCCGCTGGCTCGCAATGGTATGCGGGCATAATAAAGACCGAATTCTTCTGAAACCTGCATGTTCATCTGGTGGTCAACCAGCCATAGCGCAACCTGGGCAATCTGGGCGGGAAATTCTTCAATCTCGATGCCGTAGAACTGATCGACGTCCAGTTTAATAAGAGCCTGAACATCGAGAATCTGCTGGCGCTTGTCATGTAAAGACCTGATTACTTCAAGCTCCAGCAGACGCAATTCACGGTAAGCGATTACCAGAAAGTTTCCACAGCCGCAAGCCGGGTCAAGAAACTTCAAAGAACGCAGTTTCTTATGGAATTCGGTCAATTTACTCTTGTTGCTTTTGATTTTGTTGAACTCTTCCCAGAGTTCGTCGAGAAACAGAGGTTTGATCAGCTTGAGAATGTTCTTTTCGCTGGTGTAATGAGCGCCAAGATTGCGGCGTGCGGTTTTGTCCATGATTGACTGAAATAAGGAACCGAAAATTGCTGGCGAAATGCGGCTCCAGTCAAGAGAGCAGCAGTCAAGCAACGTCTGGCGCATTTTCCGGTCAAAACTGGCGGTTGGAAGCAGTTCTTCGAACAGCTTCCCGTTAACATAGGGAAACGCGGCCAATTGTTCATCAAGATTTTTAAGACGCTTATTTTCTGGTGTGTTCAATATCTGAAACAGGGTGCTTAAATGATGGGCCAGGTCGGAACCGTCTTCCCCGGTTCTTTCTTCGATGTAATCCTGAAAGATGCGGCGTTCAAAAATTCCGGTGTCTTCAGCAAACAGACAAAACAGCAGGCGCACAAGGTAAAGTTCCAGCTGGTGACCATCGTAGCCAATTTCCTTCAGCTGATCGTGAAGCCGGCCCATGCTTTCGGCGGCTTTGATATTGACCGGATCTTCCTCGCGGGTTTTATGTTTCTGATAGCCGGCTACAAAGCCGAACAGATGAATATTTTTATGAAGTTCCTTCAGATCAAATTCATGTTGCTCTTTTTCTTCGAGTTCGTAGAGCCGGAAACGGGCAAAGTCTGATACCAGAATATACTTCGGCAGGTCGCGTTCTTCGATGCCAGGGAAGTAATCAAGTGCCTGGGTGTAAGCACGATCGAGATTTTTGCCGCGTGATTTATGCTCGACCAGGAGAATGCCTTTCCAGAAAAGGTCGATGAAACCTTGCTTTGCGCCAAGTTTTTTGACCGGCTCTTCAAATGAGGCAACACGCTTGCGGGTAATTCCAAAGACGTTGAAAAAACCATCCCAGAAGGATTTTGCTTCTGCATCTTCGGAAGTTTCGGTTTCCCAATCTTTTGAAAAGGCTATGGCGCGGCTTTTTATCTCGTTCCAACTTAATGGCATAATTGTTTCTTTCGAGTGTTGTAGAAATCAGCGGTGTGGCTAGTTAAGTCGAATTGTGACAGTCTTGATCAGTTCACCCT
>SABV01000167.1 GCA_009928855.1 Erysipelotrichia bacterium
TTTGTAGCGCATTTCTGTGAATTCATCAGGCTTTTCAAGTGGTAAAATGCGAAAGAGCATGGGCAGCCAGCGGTTGTCGATTTGTTTTATTTCTGAGAACTCCATGACGCGGATCTTTTTGCCGTCTTCATCGTAAAAATCTATTTTTAAAGGAATTTTGCGCGACAACTCCAGCTGGTAAACGATTTTGCCCCATACTACCGCTGCGTCTGGAAAAGGTATGCCGGTTATTGTGATTGTGTCGGAAGCTCTATCTGTGATTTCGAGCTGATAGAGCATGTCTATTTTGTTTTCTTTTACCAGATCGTCGTTGGTAATATGACTTCCCATCCAGCTGTCGCCCATCAGACTTGACGGAATCTTGATCAGTCGATCGATTCTCGGAATGTAATTCCAGATATCGTTACTGACTTTGAGCGTACAAGTGCCCCGCTCTTTGACGGGAGCGAGAATTTTTGTGAGAAACTTGTCTCGTCCTTCAGACCAGCTCTCTATCTCAAGGGTGCGCGACCAGTTTTTGGTTTTGATGCTCATCAGCATTATTCCGTGCGAGTTTTCGCCCTGATATTGTGTTTCGACAGCTCTTACCAGAGCTATGGCATCCAGTTCAGGTTCTGTTGGTGGCGGCGATTCGGCGCTTACCGAACAGCAAAGAGCTGTCAGCATGATGGTAATAAAAAATGATTTCATGGTCGCTCTCCCGTGAAGTTTTCTTTATGTTTAAGGATACTCTCAAATCATTCAATTCTTCAATTGTATTGTCTTTTTTCGCGATTTTTGCATTTTGCCGGTACAATTTTAAAGTTGTCATATTATTTGTGTTGGGGTAAAATTCTGATGATCTTATAAAGAAATAATTCTGGGATTTGCTCTGATGTAGTCGGGAGCGACAAAGATGGAAATACAAAAAAGATTATTCAGCCTTGAGAAGATAATTTCGATGAGCGAGAGGCTTTTGACCACCTTCGACATAGTTGAGCTTTTAGACAGTCTTGTCGATAACCTGACCTCATTACTGGACTCCCAGGGAGCCACTCTTTATCTGGTTGATCCGTTAGAAAACCGTCTTGTATCGCAAAGCATTCATAGCAACGGCGTCAAAGAAATATCGCTTCCCATAGATAATTCTTCTATTGCCGGTTACACTGCGGTCAGTCGCAGCAGTCTGCATATTGATGATGCTTATGCCGATCTTTCGCTCATACATCCTGATCTTAAATTTAATCATAAGGTTGACGAGCAGTTTGGTCGCAGAACTCATAACATAATTACCTGCCCGTTACTGATTAACAATGATCTTATAGGCGTTTTTCAAGTAGTTAACAAAATCAGCGGTGATTTTGATGAAGATGACCAGGCGCTTTTGCGAAGTTTTTCTCTGGTTGCTGCCATCGCTATCATGAATGCCAGACTCATGGAACGAGTCATGCAGGCTCAGGCCAGTTCCTATAACGTTATGGAAAATGCTTCAGACCTTGTATTCATACAGAACCGCAACGGGGTGATACTGCACCTGAATCGTAGCGCCACACAGTATTTACAGGATAATGGCCGCAATACTAATGTTATTGGTATGCCGTTTATCGAGGCTTTTCCTGAGCTGAGCAATTTTGTCACTGAAATAACCAAGGTTGTAGATGGGCGTCTTGATCGTGCCGTCTCTCATGGCAAGCCGTCATATCTTATCTTGGCTGAACGAGGCGTTGACCAGCAGATAGAAAAAGTCATTCTTCTCATTCGAAATGTTCACAATAATACTGATGAGCCTCAGCGGCCGCTTGAAGATTAACTTTTATCAAGTCTTGAGTGTGCTTCCGTGACTATTTTTTGGATTTCGTCCATTGATAGATTGCCTGTATTTTTGTTCCACAAAGAAAGATATTCGATATTTTTTTTATGACTCACCATCGGAACGGGCGAGATAGCATGCAGAAAAATTTTATTGGTGCAGCTTAGTTCAAGTTTCAGGCCTTCGATAATTCGAATATGCAGACCGGGATCTGTTATTATGCCGCCTTCTGGCACCTGATCGCGTTCTGCTTCAAACTGCGGTTTGATGAGGGCGATGATTGAGCCCGAGTTTTTAAGCATGGCCGTTGCTTTGGGTAGAATCATTTTCAGTGAAATAAAAGAGACGTCAGTAACCACGATGTCAAAGGGTTCGCCGAATTCGTTGTCGGCAACCATTCTGAAATTTGTTCGATCTTTAACAATTACACGTGGGTTTTGTTGTATTTTCGCATCTAGAAGTCCATAGCCCACATCGACTGCGAAAACCTCAGCTGCGCCGTTCTGCAGTAATACGTCTGTGAAGCCGCCCGTAGAAGCGCCAATGTCAAGACAGCGGCACCCGGCCGGGTTGATGGCAAAGTCTGTGATAGCTTTTTCCAGCTTCAGACCGCCGCGCGAAACCCATTTGCAATGACGGCTTTTTAATTCTAAAACAGTTGTAGAGGCTGTTTTTTCGCCTGCTTTTTCCCAGACATGGTCTTTGGTTCTTATTTCTCCGGCCATAATCAGGCGACGGGCGCTGTCAAGGTCTGTTGCCAGACCCTGGCTTACGGTTAATTCGTCTATTCGTGCTTTTTTTGCCATATATGTCTCATTATAAATGCCATAACAAGGTTATACCATCAGTGCCGCGCGAGGCAAAGCAATTCTCTCTGTCTGGTTGAACTGCAGAGGAGAAGCTTGAATGTCGATAGTTGGTAATATATCATAATTCAGAGAAAGAGAATCTTGGAGAAAATATGATTGAAATTTGCTGTGAGAGCTGCCATGCTTCTTTTACCCTGCCGGAAGGGTATGCGGCGCCTTATATAAAATGCCCGGGTTGTGGCGCTCTGCAGAAGATTTCTTCGGAGTCCGCTGAGCCTGAATATAAAATTCTAGACAGTTCGACCCGCCAGAAAATTCAACAGTCGGGGCCTGTTTCGATCGAAACTAACGATGAAGCGGCAGAACCTTCTGCGTCTGGCGGTTTGCATGTCGCTCAGCCTGCTTTTGCTTCTGCCTCCAGAAAAGCCGCTGTTGCTCAGAACCTGGCTCCTCGCAAAATTGTTGGAACATTTGCAAATGACAAAAAAAGTCTTGAAGATGTTCTCGGTAAAGGCTCTCTGGAAACGGTTCTTCGACTTGTGGCCGGTTATCTGGATGAACTCGACGAGAATAAACGCCGTGCCGCCAAGGCCAGGGTAATGCAGACGCTTATGCGTTCCAGATTCCCCGCAGAACTTGCAGCAAGGGCTGTTGAATATGCAGAAAAAAGCGATGAAACGCTGGAGATTCTCTGGAAAAATTATCAGTCATCTTTAATTATGGGCGTGATTATTTTTTTTGCAGGTGTGATTATTTCCGTTGGAGTTCATTTTGTTGCTCATCCGGGGCGTGGTTTTTTGCTGTTTCAGGTGCCCTGTGCCGTTGGTTTTGCTTATGCGGCCAACGCCGGAATTAATATGGCGGGTTTGCGGGTTCCGGCTTTGCGCAGTAAACTTGTGCATTACGGCTTCTTAACGCTGGCAACTCTGTTAATCCTTGCTTACATTGCCTGGGGAATCATTTATTGATGTGCCGCTGCCAATCTGTCGGGCAAGCTTTTTTAGTTCACGCATCATAAAAAATCCTGTGACGATTAAAGCGCCGCCGTCTGCGGTTGGCATTGAATACCAGACGCCATTCAAGCCAAGATACTCGGGCAGAATCATCAATGCCGGAATCAGAAAAGCTATCTGTCGTATGATTGTCAGCGCCAGGCTGATTTTAGGGCGTCCGGTGAACTGAAAATAGTTGCCTGTTATTATGAGAAAACCCACTATCGGAAGCAGGGCAAGCATACGTCTGATGGCTGGCCCGCCCATTGTAACGACATTAGAGGTGCTGTCGCTTACGAAGAGTTTGAAGACCATTTCGGGGTAGAGTTCTATGCCTATGAAAAATGCTACACTCATGACTGTTGCTGTTGTAATTACCATGAATAGAGCTTTTTTAACGCGGTCGAATCTTCTGGCGCCGTAGTTATAACCGACTACCGGTTGTAATCCCTGAGACATGCCTATTATTGGCATAAGCCATATATAATTGAAGCTCATTATCACGCCCATGATTGAGATGGCGCTGTCGCCGCCAAAACGTGCAAGCTGGTTATTGAACAGCGACATCTGCACGCTTGAAATTATGTTCATGATGAAGCTGGGAGATCCCATGATCATTACGCTTTTAAACAGGTCTTTGTGTATTCTGAAGTGCTGCAGGTGGAGCTTGAGTATGCTTTGGCCGCCAAGATAATAGTAAAGCACCCATGCGGCTGAAACACTGTAACCAATGACGGTCGCCCAGGCCGCGCCTGCCATTCCCCAGCCAAAAATGGCAATGAAGATATAGTCGAGAATAACATTGAGAATGCCGCCGATTAACATTGTTGCCATTGCGACCTTCGGGTTGCCTTCGCCTCTGATAAAGCTATTGGCGCCAAACGAGATCTGGTGGGTGATGGTGCCGAGCATGACAATTGCAGTGTAGGTTTCGGCGTATGGCAATACCTGTTCGGTCGCTCCAAACAGTAGCAGGAGTGGTTTGATAAAAATCAGCGAGGTTATGGTGAAGACGATCGATGATGAGACGAATAAAAACATGCCTTGCCCAAGCAGTTTTTCGGCTTCGTCCTGGCGTTTTTCGCCGAGTCTGATTGAGATTTGTGAATTTGTGCCGAAACCGATCAGCATGCCAATTGCCATTACGATCATCATCAGTGGCATGGCGATAGTAGTGGCGGCAATGCCCAGTTCGCCGACATAACGACCGAGAAATATTCGATCGACTATGTTGTAGAGAGACGTAATTACTGTGCCGGTCATTGCCGGGATAGTGAATTTGATGAGCAATTTGCCTATCGGGAGGCTTTCGAGGTCTTTTGTCTGTTTCATGCCATTGATTTTCGTAATATGAAGTGTGTGTGTTCGCCAAGTGAGGCGAAGGGTTCTGTGTGACAATACTGTTTTTCGAGGTCAATAGTGTTTTGGCAGGCTGACTGTTGTTGAACCATTCTGGTGAAAAAACCGTAGAATATTCTTATGCCGGCTTTTGAGACCGCCTCAAGGCCGCAGTCTGAGAAAACCGGGTAAAGGTCGCTTTCTGAAAGGGGATTGGCAGGGGTCAGCATTCTCGGATTGAGAGGTTTGCCTGACATTGCTTTTTGCGTCTGCCCATTTATGCCCCATTTTAAAATCAGCTTGTTGCGGTTGAAATAGAGCAGCGAGATGGCTCCATCGGCCCCAAGCAGTGGAGTCAGAAGCTTTATGGCGTCGGGTGGCGTCTGCATCCATTCGATAACACCGTGCAGCAGTATCAGGTTAAATTTGCTGTCAGGCATAATGACCGGGATTTCCTGGAGCGGGGCATGTATTATTTTTATTTGATCCTGCAACCCGGCTTTCTGGTTTTCTTCAGCGGCTACCTGAAGCATTTTGGCAGAAATATCACACATGATGATCTTATGGCCCATTTGAGCCAGCCACCTGGCTATTTGCCCCATTCCGCCGCCTGCATCGAGAATCTGTAGCGGTTGCCCGGCCGAAAGCTCTTTGATGCCAGAGAGCATATCATGCTGCAATGTTGCCAGCCTTACGGTGCCTTTGTCTGAGCTGTATATGTTTCTTTTGAGGCGTCCCGTCAGCCGGTCGAAATTTTTATCCATACCCGGCTAGACTATCCGCAGTCGCAAGGGGTTGCGTGGCGGCACTTTCTTGAATGTGTATCTGGGGTATCCAAGCATAATGACTGCGAAAATTTTTTCTTTGTCATCAAGTCCCAGATTTTTGCCTATGTCTTTGTTGGCCGTTGCCGCCGTGGTAATGAATCCGCCCCAGCACGTGCCGACACCACTCGCTTTGGCCGCAAGTTCAAAACTGGCCGTAGCAATTGCGGCGTCTATGGTGCCCCATGTGTATTTTTCAGGGCCGTAAATAATTGCAAGCTGTGGTGCACCACGACTTATCGGGTCTTGTCCCTGGTCGAACGCTTCAACCATTGGTGCCATTTTTGCATTGGGTCTGAAAGTTTCGACTACTGCGGCAGATACTTTGCGAACTTTTTCCGGGCCGTTAACAATGAGCCATGAAAGCGTCTGGGTGTTTTTTGCGGTGGGGCAGAAACGTGTCATGTCGATCAGTTTTTGCAGCAGTTCTATCTCGACGGGTTTGTCTTTAAAATTGCGGATAGAACGCCTGCTCATCGCCAGCTTTGAAAAAGCTTCTAATGATGGAAGTTCTGTTGGTGCCGGTCTGAAATCTTCATTTTTAAGCTGACTCACGCTTATGGCATTGCCCGGGCATGCAGATACGCAATGACCGCATTTTATGCACATGTCGATCAGACCTGTATTGACTTCTGGTATGCCGGCAGTTCCTTGTTTGAAGATCTGACAGGGGCATATGTTGATGCAGATTCCATCTTTAAGGCATTTTGAATGATCTATGACAATCTCGGAGCTGTTCATGTTTGTTCCTCCGGTAGTTGGTTTCAGACCTTCAGGTTAACACAAAGTCGCAATATTTTACAGTGCGACAGAGCTTATAAAATAAATCTTGAAAATGTACCAATTTAGGTTTTAAATTCAGGGTGTTGATAAAGATACCAAGGGGGATTTAAATGAATTTGAGGCGTTTGCTTTTGAGTTTTGTTCTGGTGTTTACTCTTTTGTCTTCGGCTGTTTCGGCTTCCAGCTTTGTTTATCTGACTACTACCGTGGACGAAATAGAGGCCTCGCTTCCGGCAGAACCCGTTACCGTAGGCTTTGATGTCGATGATACTGTGCTTTTTTCTTCTCCCGGATTTTATTACGCATTCAGCAATACTGATGGCCCCAACAAAACAAATAAATATGGGCCAAAGCCTCTCAGCTCTGACCTGTTCTGGAAAGACATGAGTTGTGATTTTGACCGCTTCAGTATGCCAAAGTCGTCTGCCCGTGAAGTGATTGAGATGCATAAGAAACGCGGCGACAAAATTTATTTTATAACCGCCCGCCCACCGGTTAAGGGCGAAATTCTCACCCGTGAGCTGCATCGCGAATTCAAGCTTGAAGGGCAGCCTTCGGCGGTGTTTTCAGGCAAAACCAGCAAGGCTGTGTTTATCAAAAAGTATGGCCTTTCGCTGTTTTATGGTGATTCTGATTCTGATATCAGCGAAGCTCATGATGCCGGTATCAGAGCTATTCGTTTTTTGCGGTCTCCGATTTCTACCAATAAGAGCAAATATAATCCTGGCAAACATGGCGAGATTGTATTGCAGAATTCCGAAAACTGAAAACGTTTGAGAATTTTGTTGACAAGCCCTTTGAGCTAATGTACAATTCACCCCATTATGGAACAATGTTTGTTTTGTAAGATTGTTGCAGGCGAGATTCCCGCAGATGTCGTTTATCATGACGATTCTGTGGTTGCCTTCAGGGATATTAATCCGCAGGCGCCGGTGCATCTGCTGGTTATACCGGTGCAGCATATTGACAGGTTGACTTCTGAGGCCGCGAGTGACGGGAAAATGCTTTCGCAGGTGTTTTCGGTGATTGCCCGCCTGGCTCGTGAACATGGGCTCGAAAAAGGTTTCAGGGTTGTATCTAATTGCGGCGAGGATGCCGGGCAGACGGTGCCACATCTTCACTTTCATGTGTTGGGCAGGCGTTGTTTACACTGGCCTCCGGGCTGAATTCTAGAATATACGAGGGAAACCTCTCTGATACGAAATCAGAAGGGGGGTGAATTGAATGGCAGAAGTAAGAGTAATGAAGGATGAACCACTGGAAAAGGCTTTGAAACGCTTCCAGAAAAAATGCCAGGAAGCTGGTATCGTTAAGGAAATTAAGCGCCGCAGAGCATATGAAAAACCAAGTGAAAAGCAGAAACGTAAAGCTGCTGA
>SABV01000168.1 GCA_009928855.1 Erysipelotrichia bacterium
GTTCTGTACTATCGGCTTTTGTGTTAGCTTACCTATTCCAAAGATTGCTACTTGTGGATAGTTGATAACAGGAACGGCAAAATAGCCACCAATGGAACCGTAACTGGTAATCGTGAATGTGCCATCTTTCATATCGTCCAATGTGAGCTTGCGTTCCCTTGCTTTCTCGGAAATATCGTTTAACTCGATTGCAAGTTCCATAATTGACTTCTTGTCCACATCACGAACTACAGGAACAACAAGGCCATTTTCTGTATCAACAGCAATGCCAATATTATAGTAGTTTTTGTAGATTATGTTACCAGGGATAAATTCTGGAATGCCCAGATTGACCAGATTCTGGCAAATCTTTGCGTTAACGCTCGTGATGCTGTTGGCGATATTGGCAATATCGTAATACAAACAGCTTTGCCTAAGGCAGACGAAATGAGCGGCGCTGATTTTTCTGAATGCAAACCGGGCGAATACGTAATGTTGTCGGTAAGCGATAACGGTTGTGGCATGGAGGCTGATGTGCTTTCGTGCTTGTTTGAGCCATTTTTTACTACCAAAACACTTGGCCGCGGCACCGGGCTTGGTTTGGCCATAGTATATGGCGCCGTTAAGCAGAACAACGGCTTTATCAGCGTTCACAGCAAGCCGGGGCAGGGGACTGTTTTTAAGATTTATTTGCCCAGGTATCTTGAAGAGGCCGATAATGCAGCTTCTGCTGTTGCCGAAAATCAGCTGGTGCGCGGCCATGAGACTATTCTGCTGGTAGAAGATGAGCCAATGGTTTTGCAAATGACGGTTAAAATGCTGCAATTGCTTGGCTACAAAGTTATTGCTGCTGCTTCACCGGCCGAAGCAATCAAAATGGCAAAAGAGAACGGTGAAAATATTGATTTGCTTATAACTGACGTGGTCATGCCGGGAATGAACGGGCAAGACCTTGTGGCAAGTATCTCGGGTCTGTGCCCGAATCTCAAAAGCCTGTTCATGTCTGGTTATGCGGCAGAAATAATTGTAAAACAAGGCATACTTAACAAAAATGTCAATTTTATGCAAAAACCATTTTCGCTAAAGAATCTCGCCATAAAAGTGCGCGAAGTAATAGACGCGCCCTGAATAAAATGAATCGACAGCTCAAAGACCCTTTTCTTTGAGGTAGTCTTCCATTGTTTTGCCCTCTTTTTCGAGCTTTTTCTTCAGTTCTTCCTGGCCGGGCAGTTCGCCGCGTTTCTGCTTCTCGATAATGGTGGCCTTGATTTCTTCGAGCACAGATTCACGCTCTTCGTCGGTTGTCGCATCTTCAAGTTTCGAGCGCGCGTCTGTAATGATGCCTTCTATTTTTGCTTTGTCTTCTTCGGTTACTTTTTGACTGCCGCTGCCGATAAGTTCTTCGAGATCCTGGCGCGAAAAATCGCCCGCTTCGATGGTGTCGAGAAGTTTCTCTTTGTTGGAACGGTTTAGATAGTCAAATTTGTGGGTTATAACGAATTCTTCGTTGGGGTTTTCGACGTAATCGAGAGCCCGCATGTAAACTTCTGCAGCCTTGTCTTTTTTATTGGCTATCTCATACAAAAACGCGAGCTGCAGCATTGGCTCTTTCTGCCATTCTGAGCCTTCAAACGATTTTTTCAGAGCTTCTTCGTAGATTCCGATAATTTCTTCGAGAAGTTTAAAATTTTTATAACGAAGCGGCGGGTTCAGTCTGAATGCCTGAAACACTGTGACGGCAAGCTTCAGTTTCTGGTCGCTGCCTTTGTTTTTCTGGTAAATGTCGAATCGGGCGCTGCCGGCTGCGTTGAATTTTTCCTGGAGATCTTTTATTTTCTTTTTATAGTTTTTGAGCTTGTTGTTGTAATCATCGCCTTTGTCGGGCGAAGGGCGCGAACGCGAGACTATCTCCATGTTATTTTTCGATTCAAGAAAATTTTCTTTCATGAATTGAACCTGAGCGAGTATATAACGATAAACCGCGTTGTCAGATTCTAATTTAAGCGCTTCTATAAGGCTTGTTTCTGCAGAGTCCATGTTCTTGGCGACAAAAGCAGCTTCAGCTTTTTTAAAGAGAGCTTCAGCCTCGGTATTAAGAGTAGAAGCGAAGATGGTGGCAGTTATAACGAAGCATAAAACCGTAATAGCCAAGTGCAAAAATCTGTTCATGGTTTCCTCGTGCAATTCAATTATCCTACTACTTCTATAATATCAGATTACAGTTTTATTGTCATTAGTGCTATCATTCAGGCATCGTGACCCTATGGCATACAATTTTCTCAACAGGTTGAATTTTTGATGACGCAGATTTTGGAAAAAAACCGTCGGGGCTTTTGGCAGTCGGTAACCGTGTTTGTGCTGCTTCCGTGTTGTCTGGTTTGTCTTCTCTGGCAATCGACTGTCAAACACCAGCTTGACTCTCTCAATCGTGCGGCCTTTAAAGAAATGCGCAAAGACTTGGAGCGGCTGCGCCGAGAAGGTGACGACAGGTTTTATCTTCAGCGGCAGCTTAATTTCGCCTACGGCACGATGGCAGAAGAACCTCTGACAGCAACCAATATCGATAAATATCTGCAAACATTTAAAAACAAAGGGCTGGGCTTTATCAATTTTCGTTTCTTCGATGCTGGCCGCAGGTTGATTCAGTTGCAGAACGAATCTGATGGTTTCAGAGCCATGGCGCAGCGTATTTTTGAGGCATTGTCGCAACCCGAAACAGAAGGCTCTGGCGCGTTGCTGGTCAAATACAGATCTTTTTTTAACGCCTTTCTTGGCGCTATCAATCCAGAAGACCTGGCAAACGACAAATCGGTGCTTCTTAAGGTGATTTTTAACGGTCGACCCGGTTATTTTTATTGGAATACCTTTTATTCTGACGCAGAAGACCGTCGTTTTCTGGGCGGAATGCTTGCCTGGATGACTGAAGAAGATATTTTTGCAAATCTGGCGATGAGATCGCTTCTTGACCAGAAAAATGCCGAGGGCGGCGAATCTCGCGTGTTTGGCCTTCTCGATCTTGCACAGCCTGAATCACTTTCTGCAAATCAGGCGGGCAAAAAAATCCATGATTTATCTGCGCTCCGAAGTTGTGTGATTGATATGCGGCAAAATTTTGCCACAGAAAAGGTTTTTGCCGATAACCTTCTCGCCATCGAACAGATTGCTCCCGAAAAATTTATTTATTGTCTTGCTAAGACCCAAACTCGTTATTACGAAAATATATCCCTGATTCTGAAGCTTTTGCTAATGCTGACAGTGATTTTTGCCACGCGGTTTATTTTTAATTTCCATCTTGCCCGCTCGTTTCCACCGCCAGAATTTTGCCGTCATTCATTTTTTGTTATGTTTTATACGGTGCTGTTGCCCGTTCTTTGCTTTCTTCTGGCAAGCTACCAGTATTTGAGTCTGCAGCGCCAGATGCTGCAGCAGCAAACCCGCGAAAAACTTGAAAATTATATTGAAGCCATCGATGCAAACTATGCTGTCGCGGTTGACAAGCTCGAAAAGACATACCATGGTCTTGCCCGGGCAAAAGCTGCGCAGAACTTGAACCAGGCAGAATTGCATTCGCTTGTCGATTCGCTTTTTGCAAAAAATGCTGTCAGTCGTGTGTTTTTTATCAACCGTGATGGACACGTGCTTTTTGATTATCCTGAAACTCGCCTGAGCAACGATCTGATAAAAAAACTGGTTTCGACCGCCGCCCGCAGAATTTTTGCAGCCCGTCGTGGCTACGAGCAAAACTGGAAAAACAAGGTGAACGACATGATGGTCGAGTCGCTTGCCGGTAATCTCTCTGAGGTGTTTGGCGAAGGCGCGCTCTCTTTTCTCAGACCATTCGAAACTTTTGACAAAATCAGTGAGTTCTGGTTCGCCAACCGCCGATATCACGTGTTTTCTACCTTCGTTGAGACGGCAAACAAGAATGCTCCCAATCTGATGATCGTCTGGCAAGACACGACGCCCTTTTCCGAAAGCTATCTGCGCAAACTGGTTACGCATAATCTCGAAACCGGTGAAGCCGGCCAGGCAATCAAGCTGGCAATGGTGCCACGCGATGCGGCCAAACTGCCGTTTCCCGGCGAATTCAGCAAATACCCCTTTTCTGTTCAAATGACCGATCGGGTTCTCTCTACCGAAACCCGGCAATTTGCCTTCGGAGACGCTGGTGGCGAATCGTGGCTGATAGTCGCCTCTTCGCTTAAAAGCGTGCCGGAATACGTTCTGTTTGCAATGTCTCCAGCTGAATTGATCGAGGCAAAAATTCGACTGACTGCCATGCAAATACTTCTGGCCGCTTTTCTATGTGTTTTTATCGCCTATTCTTACGCCAAAGCCCGCCCCTTATCTGAATAACTCTTTCAAATCTGCAAAAAGCTCCTGTGACTAAAGCTGGCTTTATGCAATCTTTCTAATTTTTTGAGACACATACGCCTAAATTTGTTATTATTTGAATTACCATACACACCATTGTAGTCGGGGCATAAAAACAGTGAGAGTCAGTTCGCCTAATTTCGATTTTCTGGAAAATTTTGATCGCAGCCTTTTTAACCAGGCGCTGCTCGCAGAGAAACATTGCCTCACAGACCCTGCGTATGCTTTAACCAAACTCAGATTATTCGCAGAACTTCTCGCGCAAAATATTGCTTCAAGAGCTAATGTGCGCTTCGATGAACGAACGACTCAGAACGATCTGCTCAAAGAATTAACATGGCAGAATATTCTCGACCAGCGAATTGCTTTTCTTTTTCATTCCATAAAAAACGCCGGAAACCGCGCCGTGCACGAAGGCATCGGCACCGTTAACGATACTCTGGTCTGTCTGCGCTATGCTTACATGCTCGGAGTCTGGTTTTATAAGTCTTTTAATGATAAGTTATTCAAGCCTGAACCATTTCAGCCACCCGCACCACCCGAAGATCTTGAAGAAAAATTCAAAAAGCAGCTCGAAGAAATTGTTCTCGAAAACGAAAAACTTAAATCACAACTCTCCGATGTCGAAAAAATCAGCTCAGCCGAAAAAGCTCACCGACTGGCCAGCGAAAAAGAAAAAAATGAACTCTGGCAAAAACTTCAACAGGCAGAAAAAGAAGCTTTACCACCTGCTAACAGCGAAAAAGACGAGATCGGCGAATATCAGAATTCACTCGATGCTCTAAGAATAGAGTCTGGCAGACAGACAGAAACTGACCTGCAGAAAACCCTCGATGCAGTTCGCGAAGAAAGCGCCAACATAATTCTCACCGAAGCCGATACCCGGCTGATGATCGATCAGCAGCTTCGCGATGCCGGGTGGGAGACCGACACTGCCGCTATCCGCTATTCCGCCGGAGTGCGCCCCGAAAAGAACCGCAACAAGGCAATCGCCGAATGGCCGACTTCTTCGGGCCCTGCCGATTATGTTCTGTTTGTCGGTCTGCAACCTCTTGCAATTGTGGAAGCCAAAAGAAAAGCGGTTGATGTCTGCTCTGCAATCGATCAGGCCAAACGTTATTCCCGTGATTTTGTATTTAAAGACGGTATAAACCGGCCGCTGCCGATTAACGCAGATGATAGCTGGCCGGTAGCCGATAACAAGCATTTGATTCCGTTTGTTTTTGCCACGAATGGTCGCCCGTTTCTGCGACAGCTGCGGAATCAGTCGGGTATCTGGTTTTGCGATGTGCGCCGTCCGCAGAATATCAGAAAGCCTCTCGAAACCTGGTATACCCCTGAAGGGTTAAAAAAGCGTTTTAACACAAATCATAACCAGGCCGAAAAGACTCTCAACGAGCTTGACTATGCTTTTGATTTTCCCCTGCGCCCTTACCAGAAAATTGCCATCGAAAAGGTTGAAGAAGCAATAATTGCCGGAAAAGACACAGCCCTGGTTGCCATGGCCACCGGCACCGGAAAAACAAAAACCAGTATTGCCCTTCTTTATCGCCTCCTTCGTTCACAGCGTTTCAACCGCATTCTTTTTCTCGTCGATCGCTCTGCTCTCGGTATTCAAGCCGGAGACGCCTTTAAAGACACTGCCATAAAAGGCATGAGAAAATTTGCAGATATTTTTGCCATTAAAGAGTTGAAAGAGCAGCAGAGCGACATCGACACCAGTGTTCAGATTGCCACTGTTCAAGCTATGGTTAAGCGGGTTCTTTATACCGAAGATGCCAGCCGCCCGAAAGTTGATGAATTCGACTGCATTGTCGTCGATGAATGCCATCGAGGTTATCTGCTCGACCGCGATATGAGCGATGCCGAAATGGTTTTTCGTGACGGCAGCGATTATATCTCAAAATATCGCCGGGTTCTTGATTATTTTGATGCCTTCAAAGTCGGCTTAACTGCAACTCCGGCCCTGCATACCTCTGAGATTTTTGGAGCGCCTGTTTATAATTATTCATATCGTGAAGCGGTAATAGATGGCTGGCTGATCGATCACGCGCCCCCGGTTCGCCTTATCACCCGCCAGACCGAAAACGGCATAACCTGGGAAAAAGACGAACAATTGCAAGTGCTTAATGTCACCAAAGGCAAGCTGGAGCTTGCCACCGCACCCGACCAGCTCGATTTCGAAGTTGCCGAATTTAACAGCAAGGTTATCACGCCTGGCTTTAACCGGGTTGTGGCGCAATGGCTGACCACAAGACTAGACCTGCTTTCTGACGAAAAAACTCTGATTTTCTGTGTCGATAATCGCCACGCAGACATGCTTACCCAGATGTTGCGAGAAGAATTGAGCGCCAGATATGATTTTGTTACCGACGACATGATCATGCGCATCACCGGGGCATCAGAAAAACCCGATGAGCTGATAAAACGCTATAAAAACGAAAAATACCCGCAGATTGCCGTTACCGTTGATCTTTTAACCACCGGTATCGATGTGGCGGCCATCTGCAACCTGGTTTTCGTGCGCCGCGTTAACAGCCGCATCCTTTATGATCAGATGCTGGGCCGTGCCACCAGACTCTGCCCTGAAATCGACAAGGAAGTTTTCAGAATTTATGATGCCGTAGGTATCTATGAAAGCCTTCAACCGCATACCGCCATGCGCCCGGTCGTTGTCAATCCCAAAATCACTTTCGCATTGCTCGAAAAAGAAATAACTTCACCCAATCTGCTTGAGTCCCGCGAGATTGCCCGTGACCAGTTTGTAGCAAAATTGCGCCGCAAAAAGATTCCTGATGCCAATCGCAAAAAACTTGAACATAAAACCGGCCTGTCATTGTCCTCTTTTCTTGAATTCTTACGCAATTCCCCGATAGAGGAAGTCTCTGACTGGCTCATCGAGCACCCGGAGATCGGCAGGTATATCGATACCCTTGTCGGTGGCGAAGATATCCGCATACCGGTCGCAGAAGGTGAAGACGGCAAGGTCAGAGAAGAAGAAGGCTACGGCAAAGACCGCGAACGGCCTGAAGATTATATCGAAAGTTTCGCCCGGTTCATTCAAGAACATCAGAATGACATCATTGCCCTGAAAACTGTCTTGAATCGACCGGCTGAGCTGACTCGCAGCGAGTTGCGCGATCTCGAACTCAAGCTCGATGATGCAGGTTTCACTCAGGTGCATCTCAAAAAGGCATTCGGAAAGCAGACCAACGCCGAAATCGCCGCCGGAATAATCGGTTACATTCGCAGGGCAGCTCTTGGTGACCCGCTTATGCCTTACGGCGAGAGGGTTGACCGAGCCATTGTCAGAATTTTTCAGAGCCAGCAATGGAGCGACCCTCAGCAGAAGTGGCTGGACCGCATTGCCAAGCAGATGAAGTCTGAATTTGTGGTTGACCACGAAGTTTTTAATCGGGGCCCGTTCAGGGATTTTGGCGGGTTTGCCAGAATCAATCAGGTCTTTGAAGGCAAACTCGATGTTATATTGAAGAGTATTTCCGAAAATCTCTGGAAGAAAGAAGCGTAAACAATGACCGTAACTCAGG
>SABV01000169.1 GCA_009928855.1 Erysipelotrichia bacterium
AAGCACGTTACGATTTCATCGTTAGGTCTTACCGGCCTTTTTTCTTGCTCAAAGCAAACGAGAAAAAGAACTGATTGAGAATTTACTAAAATATGATACGCTTTTTACTTAAAAGCGTAATCTAGAGACTAAAATCAGCTTTTTTTGAAAATGAGAATTAGGGTTCACTGAGCACTTGGGTTGCGTTAAAATAAACTAAAACTTCCTGGAGAATGTGATGAAGAAATTTTTACTGATCGTAATTGCAATTATGCTCTGTTCATCTGCCTTTTGTGATGAGTGGGAAGATGCAAAGGCTGCTCATGAAAAGGGTGATTACGCCACATCCATAAAGCTTTTCAATAAATTGGCTGAGCAAGATAATTTCGGCGCACAGTTCTTTCTCGGGGACGCTTATCACAAAGGCAAAGGTGTTTCTAAAGACATGAAAGAGGCGATGAAGTGGTATTTAAAAGCCGCCCAACAAGGATTTGAAAATGCTCAATTTATTGTTGGGGTTCTTTATCTAAAAGGCGAAGATGTTCCTCAAGATTATGAAGAAGCTTATTTCTGGCAATATCTTGCAGCATTTCAGGACGCAAAATTTTCAATGCTCCTTGACCAGACTGCGAGCAAACTCACACCTGAAAAAATCGAAAAAGTCAAAGCTCGATGTTTAACCTGGCTAGAGAATTTTGCGAAACTCGGCGATTCCAAGTAAGAGTGATTCGATGATGGAACTGCAATTCTAAGAGAAAAACACCTTTTTTGGGCAAGGATACTAGTATTTCTTGCTTAAATAACCATTTTCCTTTCTCACAACAACATCCTTCAGATAAAATGCTTGCCCCACCAAATAGAGGCGCTCAAAAAATTGGACACCTCGTTTTGAATAATTAATTGTAAATTTTTAAAATTTGTTCAAAATTACTGGTCAAAACCTTAAGAGGCTGCCGCATGGCTATCGCTCAAAGCTTTGAGGTCTTCTACAATAATCTGGTCTTACGAAACACAGTCGTAAACTTAATCCTGGCAATATTGCGAGAGGTTAAGGCTAAAAGAACAAATTTCATTGACGAAACCAGTATCATTACTTAACTGGTTGAATGATTGGTTTTTTTACAGGAGTTTTAAATGAGTCGCAAAGGCGCGAGTCTGTATGAAATATTGGCTCTGATAATTATCATTGCTGCAGCTTATTTGGGCGATGCGGTGGGTTGTCGCTACGGTAACGTTTTTGGCATTGTTGGTATGATTGTTTTTCCGCTGATACTGATTTTTTTTATTGAAAAACTGGCCTGGCTTGAGAGAGAGTTTTTTATTGGGCAAAGACCTTTTCCGCCTTGTCGTTGTGGTAGATCTATCGATGAAATCCCTGAAGAAGAACATGACAAGCATTCTCTGAGAGTCTGCCGGTGTGGCCTTAAATTCAATACGTCTGGCCGGGGAGTCATTTTTGTTATAGAAAATTCTAACGAAGAAACTTACGCTGTCTGGCGACCATTCAAGGGTTGGCAATTAAAGACAGACAAATAATCTTTGCTTCGGCTCCAGAATGCTTTATTGGGGCCAATGCTCATGGTTTGCCCAAAAATGCTTTTTCCCAGGCCTGTTTAACTTCTGGTGCCAGTTCGGCATTGGCGATCATTTCGCGGCATATCTGAAGCGCTATTTCTTCAACCTTTTCGATTGGCTGGGCAACCGCGCTGTCGAGTTCCCAGTCTCCGGGAAAAATAAGCCCCTCAGGGCAGCGATATTCTGTTATGTTGCCTCGGCGGCAGGTAATTGCGCGATCCATAAAGGCAATGCGGCCTCTCAGAAGACTTGCGCCTGTATCGATAAGGCTTAGAATATGTGTGTTGTGCAGGCCTGTATACAGATATGTTCTTGCGCCGAGTGGTGCGAAAGCCGGTGGTTCGACCGGGGCCGGAACTTCTTCAAGATATTGTGCCAGAAGCCTTGGTGCCAGAAACTCTTCGAGGCGGATTAAATCTTTCTGGTCAATTGTCTGGAGGCCTCCGCCAAGCATGGTTTCATGAAAATATGCCGGTTTAAAAATTATTTTTATATCAGTATCGCCTGTTTTTAAAACACCTCTGAGCGGGTGTTCGGTGTTTATCGATGCTTCTTCTGGCTTCAATAAGGCCATGCCGTTCATGCTGATGTTGAGCAGAGGAAAAACCTGGCAGGAATTGTCGGCTACAAAAGTTATGGCGCTGTTTTTTACGATGAATCTGTGGAACAGGCGTTTTTCTTCACCAATGATTTCAGAGAGCAGATTGTCACGGGCTTCCGGTGGTAATTTTGAACATTCCAGAATGGTTTGCCCAAGCTTCAGAGCTTTATATGGCGGTATGTGAAAAAATGCTACCGAATCTGGCGAGATGCGCCCAAAATTTGATCGTGACTCGGTTTTTATTTTGCCGGTTTGCAGCCCGCCTGAGGCCTTGTTCCAGCTTATGAAGTAGTCGAGAAAGTAGAATTCCTGCATTACATTTTCGCCATCGACAGTCTGCCAGAAAAATATCTGGGTGCTGTCGTCTCCCTGAAACCAGCGCATGCGCAGTTTCGGGTCATCATTTTTCAGCTTCGCGGTATCAATTTCGCGCAATGAATGCCCAAGAATGCGTGGCTTGATAAATTCGGTCACGGCATTTGACTGAGCCTGTGTGAGCTCTGAAAAGGCACATCCGATAATGGTTTTAGAAATATTTCTTGCTGTTACCCGGCAATTGATCTGCGTGTTTTGCATTTTCAGATTGCAGAGAATAGAGTCTCCCGGTTGCAGGGTCTTGAGGTCTTTCCAGCCGGAAAGATCGACTCTGAAGCCTCCGTAGCTGAGGTTTGTAACAGGAAAAGAGTCGCTGTCGTCAATGCTGAGAAAGCAATTGTCGAGTTGAAGTCGTTGAAATCGCCTGCGCTCCTCTGAGTCGTCTGTTGATGGGCGCTTAGGTTGATCCGTTCCTGAGAGCCAGGCTACAAGTTTTTTTAGATTTAACATGTCTTGTTTTTATATTTTGTCGTTTATTTTATATGATGTTAACACAGAGTTTCTGAAAACTCATCTGGTGTCGATCGCGATCTATGCCTCTCAAAGCTTGCCAGGCCAACCGGTTTCTATGAATAAAACTGGTTTGAAATATTATGGTTTTATCTGTAGACTCTGATACGGGGGATCAATGAAAATCACCAAAGAGCGTTTTCTGCTGATGGTTGTCGCAATGCTGGCGATTGCAGGCTTGCTGGCCTGGCAATTTTATGACGCTGGCGCACAGGATCTTGGCTCAGCCGATACCGGGTATCTGATTTTTACTGCAGCCATTATTCTTTGTCTGTTGCGACTTGAAGCTTATACCCCGGCCCTTGCGGTTGTTTATGCAAGCTCGTTGCTTTTTTGTTTTTTCTATCTTTTTATTGCGCCATTTGAGGCGCCGGTGGTGATGGCGCTTTTTTTCTGGCCTGCATTATTGTGGCATAAAAAACGTATCGAATTCACTCATCTGGCCTGGATTGGAGTCGCCCTGGTCTGGTTGAGCTGGAAAATTCTCGGGCGCCCGGCAATTCTCATTCTGCTTATGCCGACTTGTCAGATATTGGCAATAAGGCTTACCAGCGGTGTTCGTGTAAGATTTTCACGCGATGGGGCAAACATGGCTGCCAATATGAGTTATAAGCAAAGGCGGGCGATGGCCGGCAATAGTGGCATTACCTCTGACTGGTGGGAAACTATTCGCCCAGATGTTGAGTCTTTTCCGTTGCGTGTGCTGGAAGTTTGGCAGAATATTACCGGGAACTCCCCGCGTGACGGCTCTGATGGAGATATTTTAGATATTAAGCTTTTGCGTTTGCAAAATGCCGGCAAAATGTCACAGGCATTTACCAGCATAAAAAAACGGGATGAAAATTTTGCCGCAGACACATTTACAAGAAGGGTCGAAAAAACTTTCTGGAAAGTGCAGAACGCTTTGTATGACCAGAAAATAGAGGGTATTCAGCATCTGGTTTCAGATGCTCTTTATGAACAGTTCAAACGCCATGTTGAAGAGCAGGTTGAGGCGGGTATCAGGTTTAAATACGATAAAATGGTTGTCTATGACGTGAGAATCGCCCAGGTCAATTGTGACAATACCTTTGACGTTATTCATGTCTTTATCAGAGCTTCTTCGGCTGATTCGCTGATAGACCTCGAAACGAGCGAAATTATTGCCGAAAATGATGAAAATCATAGATTCAGCGAATACTGGACTTTTATCAGGCGCCCTGATGCAAAAACTCTGCAAAAACCCGGGCTTCTTGAGGGCAGCTGCCCTAACTGCGGAACCCAGCTTAAAATTGGTCAGGCAACTGTTTGCGGCACATGCAATTCATTTATCAGATCAGGCTTTTATGACTGGGTACTCGCACAGATAACGCAGGCCTCAGAATGGGAATACTCAGAACCTTCGTTGATCAACGACTGGAAACTCATGAAGACCTATGATGCTGATTTTAATACTCAGCAGATTGAAGACCGGGGCGGGGTAATATTCTGGATGCAGCGTCTGGCAGAGCGAAGTTGTTCGGTAGATCCGATCAGGAGATTCGCGACTTCGGCTTTTTGTGAATTATATATTGAAAAACAGGCTGAAACCTCCTCTATTGGCACTACATACATGGAAAACGTGGCCCTTGGCTCTGTGAAGCTCAAGGGTTTTAAATTTACAAAATATTGGACAAGTATCTATGTTCTGGTTGTCTGGAGTGGCGTGCCGGTCTTGCGCAATGCTGCGGGCAAGGTATTGGGAGATAAAAGGATTAACCGTGTTATCCGAGAAGTATTTGTGCTTGGCCGTCGCCATGGTGTAAAAACCAGCGTGCAGAACACTCTGAGCAGCGCCCACTGCCCAGGCTGCGGAGGGCCACTTTCCTCAACGTTTGCCATTGCCTGTAGCTATTGTAATGAAGTGCTTAATGAAGGCAGCAATGCCTGGATACTGGAAAAAGTCATGCCGGAAGATGACCCTGAATATCTCAATATGCTGGCCAGTCGAAAAACACAGACTGAAGAAGTAGAAGATGATTCAGTGCGCTCGGCGCGAGATGTCATAACCGTAATGGCTCAATTACTGCTCGCAGACGGCAAGATAGAGCTTGCAGAAATGGGTTTGCTCGAAAAAATTGCCGAAACATACGGGTTGAAAGAGTCTGACTTGAATTCAATCATTTATTCTTTACAGCAGGGGCAGGTTTATATTCCCGCTCCTGCCAACAACAGGGAAGCCTGGAGCCTTCTTCTTTCTGCTACTCGTATGGCTCTCGCTGATGACGAACTGTTGCCATCAGAAGAGCGTGAACTTGAAATTCTTGGGCAGCACATTGGTTACTCAAAAGCTGATGTGCAAAGAGCCATAAAGAGCGAGCGAATGCGTATGTTTGCCGAAAAACAGGAGAAAAACCGCGAAACGAACCTCGCAAGGTTTAGAGCCGAATTAAAACGACCACCCGAAAATTGATTCGCCAGTTTTTTCGTAATTCCCGCGAAGTCTTCGCTCGCAAAGGCTTCGCGGGGATGATGTTTGAGATTTGTTAAACCATCTGTCGGGCTATGACAAAGATCTGGCCGTTACTTGCGGCGATAACCGCATTTGCACTGTTTTTTTGTGCCAAGAACCCGCGCACATTCAGGGCAGAACTTGCTCATTTTGCTTTCGATTTTGGCTTCGATTTCTTTCTGCTTTTTCTGTGCCTCAAGTTTTCTGGCCAATTCTAAAAAATGGTCGTTTTCGGCATTGCTGCATGAGTCTTCGGTAAGTTCTTGAAATTTTTCGGCGTAATCCGGGTTTTCTTCGAGATATGCTGCAAAGGCTTGCTGTGCATTCAAATCTTTGCGCCAGAGATGCTCGTAGGGGTAGATTGGCTCTTCTTCGAGCTTTTCCTCACACAGAGCGATAAATTTTGCTTCCCATGCATCGTATGGTTCTCGCTTCATCTGCATTTTCCTGCTTTTTTAAATTTCAAAAATTCTTTCTTTGTCGCCGCGTGGAAAAATCTTGATTTCAAGTTCCTGCAGGCGGGTTAGATGAGTCACAAATCCCTTGTTGATTTCTGCGGTGGCTTGTTTGAAAACCTCTGAGTCGGTTGTGATAAGCTTCTCTATAGATCGCTCGCTCATGCCCTGCTCAAAGCTGCGAAGAGCTGTAATAGCATAACGCGGTGCCACTTTGCCGCTTCTGATCTCGGCCAGTACTTCTTTGAGCTGCTTTTGCACTATTTCAATGGTAATAAGGCTTACTTTGCCTTTTTGCCATTGACTGTT
Organism: Erysipelotrichia bacterium; assembly: GCA_009928855.1. Classification (GTDB taxonomy): domain Bacteria; phylum Muiribacteriota; class Ozemobacteria; order Ozemobacterales; family Ozemobacteraceae; genus Rifleibacterium. The sequence continues at coordinate 6,275 of SABV01000169.1, forward strand.
TCCGGCTTTAAAATCTTCGGTTATTTTGGTAAACAGTTCGGCGTGAGCTTCTTCTTCGCGAACAAAGACCGCAAAATCATCTTTAAATGCGGGAAAAAGCTTTTCGCATTCACGGTATATATCAGCAATGAGCAATTCGTTAGTTCTCAATAGTTCAACAAGATTTTGTATTTCCATCATACCTCCAAAGCATCAGAGAGAATTATAACCGCAATTTTCCTGTTTTGCCAAAAAACCTCTGTAATTCACTTATATTGAGCTTTGACAATGGATCGCGGTCGCGCTAGATTCATGCGGCATTTTAGTGTATTTATTTTTTCGCCTGGCGGGAAAACCCATGATTTCTCTTTATCATAAGGTTCAGAAGGTCGAGTCTCTTCAAAAAAGCGTAGATAAGGATACGAAGGTATTTAAGCGTCACGCATGTATTGAATGTGAGAGTTTTTGTGCCGAATGTTGCCGCTACAATGATGTGACTGCAACCTCTCTTGAATTTTTGCCATTTGCCTGGCATGCTTACAAACTTGGTCTGCTCGAACAATGGCTGGAGGATCTCGAAAAAAACGAGAGTCAGCAATGCATTTTTTTGCGCCAAGATGCCGACAAGTGGGGTTGCAAGATTTATCCCGTAAGAGGGCTGATTTGCAGACTTTTTGGTTTTTCTGCGATAACTGATAAAAATGGCCGGCCTGTTTATGCCGCTTGCCGAATCTTAAAGCAGCATCGACCTGAAACAGCCAGTAGAGCCGGCTTATACGTGGTCGGAGGTGGCAAGGTGCCTGTTATCTCAACTTATTATCGGCGACTGGCCTCTATCGATCCATCGACTGGTAACGATTTTATGCCTATCAATCAGGCCATAAAAAAAGCCCTGGAAATTGTCTATTTTCATTGCTTATACAGAGAGTCAGCCTGAACATTTTTGGGGTTGTCAGGGGAACTGCTGTGTGATTGTTATTATGGCTGCGTCAGAATATTCTTACACAGAATAAGACGTTTCATCTTGAACTCTTCATTGTTGTTGCTCTTTTTGCTGCTTGCAACAGACAGTTCTACCCACATGCCAGATCTGAAAGTCGTGGCTGCGGCGTTGTCAAATTTGACGTGTCTAAAAGCAAGTTTGACGTCAAGTCCTTTGCAGTAGATGTAATCATGTTTTTCTGAGCCCGAATCAAGTTTTCGTTCGATGCCGTTGTTGAGCAGGTTATAAATTATCGTGCTTTTCCCGGTTCCTTCATTGGTCAGAATATCCCAGCGGGCAACTTCAGCTTTTTCACCTGCAGGCGGATCAACAATACTGGAAGCTCGCAGCAGGTCGTATTCGATCTGTGACATAAGAACTGCCGCTGCTTCCATGTTGGCCAGGTGTGCCATTCCCTTGGTTGAGCCGCGCATGCCGGCGCCCATCATCTTCATTACCGCCGCCATAAGAATGCTGATGATCAAAACGCCGATGGTGATCTCAACTATTGTTATGCCGCGAGAAGCTTTTGTGCCCTTCATTTCGCTACCAGCCCCGCTATTTTAATTTCGCGCTCGATATTTTGAGCCTGTTTCCATTTAACCACTATGGTCAGAATTTTGTAGGCAAATGGCCAGTTGGCCGG
>SABV01000170.1 GCA_009928855.1 Erysipelotrichia bacterium
GTCATGAGCATGCTTCTAGGCCGCTATTCAGGCGCGTCAGAATCTCAGTTCGACAGCGACATCAAAAGCATCGAAGAATACGGCATCGAAAAATCTCTCAATGATATCGAATCAGCGAGCTTAAGTGACGATTTTTGGGCCACCGGGCTGCAGCAAAAACTTGTCGCGGCGGTAAGCAATACACCAGTATTAAATACTTTTTGGGCGGCTCAGGCAAAATTAAATGACAAGGGCTTTTTATCCCGCGATATAACAGTTAAAGAAATGATCGAGCACCGAGGCGATATTCATCATATTTTTCCGAAGCAGTATTTAAAAGAACATGGTCTGAATAGAAGCCACTATAACCAGGTTGCAAATTACGTTTATGTTCAACAGGAAATTAATATCAAAGTAGGCAAAAAGTCCCCGGCAGAATATATTGGGCAATTACGTCGACAATGCCAAACCGGTGAGCTTAGATATGGCGGCATAGACAGCCTTGAAGACTTTGAAAAAAATCTTGAGATTAATTGCATACCACCCAATATCCACGAACTGACCATCGAGCACTACAACGATTTTCTCGAAACCAGAAGAAAGTTGATGGCACAAAAAATACAACACTATTACCAAAGCCTGTAAAAGTGCGGGAAATGATTTGAGGTAACTGCAATGAAGCAACCTGTCAGCATTATTGACAATAAAAGCCTGGGAAAAGTCGTAGACGTTTTGAAAAAAAGTCTGCAGCCCGGAATTAAATTATCTGCGGTTTCAAGCATGTTTTCGATCTTTGCTTTCAATGAGCTAAAAAAAGAACTCGCAAAAATTGAAGAATTCAGGCTGATAATACCTGCTCACAAAGACGAAAACGCCTTCATTTCAGCCATTAACGGCGGCCGGCTTGATCGAACTTTAAGAAACCAGCTCAATGTAGCGAGAATCGCCAGAGAGTGCGCAGACTGGTTGAAGGCGAAGTGTGAGATTCGCAGTTTATCATCTTCAGTACACCAGAACCTGATTCACTTGAGCGATCAGAATGATCGCAATATTGCCGTGGTTGGCAGCTCAACTTTTACTACCGATGGCTTTGGCACAATTCCTTCCGATGCTCATCACATGAATACCTGTTTTAACAACACTGAAGAGACCAGAGCACTGTTAAGGTGGTTTGAAGAACTCTGGTCTGCAGGCAAAAACAAAAGAGAATATCACGACTATCTGCATAAAGCTCTTTCTCTTATGTTTGAAGACAAGCCTCCCCAGCTCATCTACTTTTTCACGCTTTTCAATATCTTCAAAGATTTTATCAGCGACCTCGATGAAGAAAAAATAATCAAGACCCAGACTGGCATAAAAAGCACCCAGGTCTGGCAAAAGCTTTATAAATTCCAGCGCGACGGGGTTCTGGGCGCAATTGATAAAATTGAAAAGTATAATGGCTGTATAATCGCCGACAGCGTCGGTCTGGGCAAAACGTTCGAAGCGCTTGCAATTATAAAATATTATGAATTGCGCAACGACCGGGTTCTGGTTCTATGCCCCAAAAAACTCAGAGAAAACTGGGTAATCTACACCATTAACGATAAGCGCAACATTATGGTCAAAGACAGATTTAACTTCGATGTTCTTAACCATAGCGACCTCAGCCGTTTAAAAGGGTTTTCTGGTGAGATTAATCTCGAAACGGTCAACTGGGAAAACTATGACCTTGTCGTAATAGACGAATCTCATAATTTTCGCAATAACCCTGCCCGAAAAGGTTTCATGCAGACAAGATATTCGAGATTAATGAACGACATCATCAGAAAAGGCGTCAAAACAAAAGTCTTAATGCTCTCTGCAACGCCAGTAAACAACAGAATGAATGACCTTAAAAACCAGGTTTCATTCATTGTCGAAGGAAAAGACGAAGCGCTGAAATCCAGCGGTATTATCAGTATTGAACAGACTCTTAAAATGGCGCAGGCAAAGTTTAACGCCTGGCTTAAACTTGATGAAAAAAGTAGAACCACTGAAACCCTGCTAGAAACACTTAATTTTGACTATTTCAAGCTGCTCGATCTCTTAACAATTGCCAGATCCAGAAAACACATCGAAAAATATTACGATATTGCCGAAATTGGCAAATTCCCTGAGCGATTGAAACCAATCAATGAAAAAACCGACATCGATACTCATGGTGCATTTCCGCCACTTAAACAGATTAACAGAGATATCAGGTTGCTTAATCTTAGTGCTTACGCGCCACTTAAATATGTCCTGCCACAAAAAGCCGAAGAATACAGCCGCAAGTATGACCGGGAAGTTGCTGGCGGCTCTGTCTTCAAGCAGGTCGATCGTGAGCAGAGTCTAATTCATCTTATGAGGGTAAACCTCTTCAAAAGAATGGAAAGCTCGATCAATTCATTTACCATGACCCTGCAAAAACTGCTGGGTGAAGTAAATGGCCTGCTGAAAAAAATACAAGACCATAATTTGCAGGAAGATATCGAGGAATTCGATATCGAAGATATTGAAATCGAAGACGAAGAATTGTCTCCATTCGTGGTTGGCAAAAAAGTAAAGGTTCTTATTCAGGATATGGATACAATCCGCTGGAAGCAGGAACTTGAAGAAGACCGTCTTATACTTGAAAATCTCATCAACGAAGCTCAGGCAGTTAAAGTCTCACAGGATGAAAAGCTTAGAAAGCTGAAAGAAATAATCAGTCAGAAAGTCAAAAACCCAATCAATCAGGGCAATAAAAAAATCATTGTTTTTACTGCATTTGCTGATACAGCCAAATATTTGTATGAGAACCTCGCTAAATGGGCAATGCAGAAGCTTGATATTTATTCTGCCCTGGTAACCGGCAGCGGCGATTATAAAACCGAAATGCCAGGAATCAGAAAAGATCTGGCTTCGATCATCACTTCGTTTTCGCCCATCTCAAAAGAGCGCGATAAAGTTGATTCAGAGCTGACTGCTCAGATTGACCTCTTAATTGCAACAGATTGTATTTCTGAAGGCCAGAACCTGCAGGATTGTGATTATCTCATTAATTACGATATTCACTGGAATCCAGTCAGAATAATTCAGAGATTTGGCCGAATTGACCGCCTGGGCTCAAAGAATGAAAGAATTCAGCTGGTCAATTTCTGGCCGAATATGGAACTCGATGAATACATTAATCTTGAATCCAGAGTCTCGGGCAGAATGGTGCTTCTAGATATATCCGCGACTGGCGAAGAAAATGTCATCGAATTTTCTGATGCAGGCAAAATGAATGATCTTGAATACCGTCGCAAACAGCTCGAAAAACTACAAAGCGAAGTAATAGATATCGAAGACGTTGAAGGCGGCATTTCAATTACCGATTTGACCTTGAATGATTTTCGCATGGACCTGAGCGATTTTCGCCAGGAACATGGTGACTACCTGCAACAGCTGCCAATAGGCTCGTTCTCCGTTGCAGAGCTTGACGATTCCTGGGGCGAAGACCTGAAGCCAGGCGTTATCTTCTGCTTAAAAAATGAAGGCTCACAAAGTTTGTCAGACACAACCTATGCCCTTTCGCCCTATTATCTGGTCTATGTTTCTGATGATGGTTCAATTGCACTGCAATTTACCCAGGCAAAAAAAATACTCGATATTCTCAAGAAAATGAGCATTCATGGCAAAAGGGTACACGAAAATGCAATACGGAAATTTGCTATGATCACTGGCAATGGTTCTGATACGGTGCATTATCGCAACCTGCTTGCAGCGGCAATTCGAGCATTAACCGGGGCTGCCGAGGAACGTGGCGTAGCCAGCCTTTTTCAGCCCGGCGGCACTGTGATAAGCAAAAACAGTTTTAGAGGGATAGAAGACTTTGAAGTAATAAGCTATCTGATTCTTATAAATAAAGAGACAGCAAGTGAATAAAGCCACAGATTACATGGCAGCAAAAATAGCCTTTCCTGAATCTGCGTTTCTGGGGGCGCGTATACCCAAGAAGCAGTTTGTTGATAATGACAGTATTTCAGGCAACGACAAAAAACTGCTTAAAGAGAATGTTAAAAACTTTTCCTGGGAGTTTACCTTAAAGCCCTCAACCTGTGGTGTTCTGCCATATTCTGACGGCGAGCGTGAATATCTTGAAATTGCCGTCATTGCAACAGAGCTTTCAGGGCCCAAAAATCATAAACGCATTGCCGAAATTGTCCATCGTGTCATCCCTTACCCATTGTTGCTGATATTCTGCCTTGATACCGAAAACTTCGCTCTGAGCATTGCGCCAAAACGCTTCAGTCTGGCAGAAAAAGGGGCTTTTGTTTCCGAAAGTATTTTAACGACAGCATGGCTTGATTTGAACTGCCTGAAAGATTATGAAAGCGATTTTGTCGATGCTCTGGCCTGGCGCGATCAGTCTCTGTTAAACTTTAAAACCCTTTATGATTCGTGGTTAGACAGGTTTGTCAGTTATAATTGCGCTGAAGTTACGGGCACATTCAAAATTCTGAACAGCGAAGAAAGGCAAAAAAACCTTGCCCGTTGCCGTGATATTGAGATAAAAATTTCAGAATGCAGGCATGAACTTAAAAAATCTGCATTCAGCAGACAGGTTGAACTTAACACCCAAATAAAAAAACTCGAACACGAACTCAGGCAATTAGCCGGCAGTCTCTAATCTGGAGGAAGAAACAATGAACAGTTTAAATGGTAAATCACTCGATATCGTCACCGAAAACATTGCCAGACTCAAAGAGCTTTTTCCAGAGATAGTCACCGAAGACAAAATTGATTTTGCCGCTCTCAAAGAAGTTCTGGGCGAATTTGTCGATGGCCGTGATGAACGCTACAGCTTTACCTGGAACGGCAAAAGCAAGGCAAAATTGCTGGCACAGACCCCCAGCACGGGCACTTTGCGGCCCTGCCCCGAAGAGTCGGTAGATTGGGACACAACAAAAAATATCTTCATTGAAGGCGATAACCTCGAAGTCTTGAAGCTTTTACAAAAAAGCTATTACAAGAAAATCAAGATGATATATATCGACCCGCCCTATAACACCGGCAAAGACTTCGTTTACAAAGATGACTTCAGAGACAACATCAAAAATTACAAACAAATCACCGGCCAGCTCGACGGCGAAGGCAAAAACATCACCAATAATCCCGAAACCAGCGGCAGATACCACACCGATTGGCTCAATATGATGTATCCACGTTTAAAGCTAGCAAGGAATCTTTTAATAGATGATGGGGTTATTTTTGTTAGTATTGATGATAATGAGCTAGTAAACCTGAAGAAAATAGTTGATGAAATTTTTGGAGAAGAAAATTTTCTTGCTAACTTAGTGTGGAAAAAAAAATACACAGGTGGAAAGCACACAAAGGGATACGTCGATTTACATGAATATATTTTGGTTTACGCAAAAAACATTAATTTGCTAAATAACATCGAGATTGAAAGACCAGATGATGAAAAGCTAAAATTTATTGAACAGGATGAATTCGTTAAAGAAAGAGGAAAATTCTACGTTAGGCCACTGAAATCTAACTTAGCTTTGCGCAAAACTCTCATTTACCCAATAGAGGCACCTGATGGCAGCATTCTTGAGACACAATGGCTGGTCGCAAAAGATACTTTTGAAAAGCTTCTTACTGAAAAAAGAGTCGAATTTAGATTAAAACAGGATGGCAGCTACCAAATTTATAAAAAATATTACGAAAAAGACAGTGGGGGGACAGTTAAACCCCCTTCTTTAATTGAAAAATTTCCCAACACTGAAGGCAAATTTGAGCTAAAAAGCTTGTTCAATATAAAAGAGGGTAGAGATAACATTTTTTACACAGTTAAACCGGTCAATTTACTTTCTCACCTATTTGACGCTCATGATAATGAAGAGGCTATAGTATTAGACTTTTTTGTAGGTTCTGGAACAACAGCTCAGGTAGTATTTCAAAAGAACTTAACCGGTGGCAACAGAAGATTTATTGCAGTTCAGCTGCCTGAAATAATTCGAGAAGAAGAATCTGACTTTAAATTTGTTTCGGATATCTCGAAAGAGCGCATTCGCAGGGCCGCAAAAAAGATAAAAGAAGAAAATCCTGACTATGAAGGCGATCTGGGGTTCAAGGTATTCAAGCTCGATTCGACAAATATTAAACCCTGGGAAGCGGATCAGAATCTCGATGAAAAAACGCTTGAAAGCTATATTGACAACATCAAGGCAGATAGAAGCGAAAGCGATGTTCTTTATGAAATATTGCTGAAATACGGTTTAGATCTTACTCTGCCAATAAAAGAACACATGCTGGCTGGCCAGAAAGTTTTCGATATCGGTATGGGCGCATTGCTGGTGTGTCTGGGCAACGAAATTACGCCGGCCCTGGCTGATGAAATTGTTAAGTTGTACAAAGAACTTGCCCCTGAAGTTGTCAGGGTAATCCTCAGAGACAGCGGCTTTAAAGACGATGTTGCCAAAACAAACGTCGTGCAGATACTTAAACAGGCAGACATTCAACACATCAGGAGCCTGTAAAATGAGAAGTGGCAGGGGCAAAGCAATACAGACAGTTGACACCAACCCCGGTGGCGGCGAAGTTATCATTTACCAGACCGATAATGGCCAGGTAAAAATAGATGTTCGACTGGTAAACGGAACCCTGTGGCTTACTCAAGCTGATATGGCGCAGCTTTTTAACTGCTCAGCCGATAATATATCTCTGCATCTGAATAATATTTATGAAGAAGGCGAATTGGAGCAGGCTTCAACTACCGAGGATTTCTCGGTAGTTCGACATGAGGGTAACCGTGCGGTTCGCCGGAAGATAACCTTCTATAACCTCGATGCAATCATTTCCGTCGGCTACAGAGTAAAGAGTGTTATTGCCACCAGATTCCGCATCTGGGCCACAGCTCAACTCAAAGAGTATATAATTAAAGGCTTTGTAATGGATGACGAGCGGTTGAAAAACCCGCCGGTCAATAATAGCGAAGTCCCCGATTATTTCGATGAGATGCTGGCGCGAATCAGAGATATTCGAGCCAGTGAAAGACGAATGTATCTTCGCGTCAGAGAAATTTTCAAGCTTGCGGCTGATTATGACCCTGGCTTAACCGAAACAGCAAAATTTTTCAGTATAATCCAAAACAAATTGCATTATGCCGCAACTGGCTTGACTGCTGCAGAAATAATAAAGCACAGGGCCAGCCACCTGCTGCCCAATATGGGTTTGACCTCCTGGAAAAGCGATTCTGTCAGAAAAACCGATATTACCACCGCCAAAAATTATTTAAATGAAGACGAAATTGAAGGCTTGAACCGCATTGTCAGCATGTGGCTTGATTTCGCTGAAGATCAGGCCAAACGCCGAAAACAGATCTTTCTGAAAGACTGGGAAAAGAAACTTGAAGATTTTCTGAGGTTCAATGACCGTAATGTTCTGCCGAATTCCGGTTCTGTCAGCAAAAAGGAAGCTGACGACCATGCCAGAGCAGAATATGAAATTTTTGAGGTTGAGCGGCGGGAATCTCTTGAAAAAGCAGGCGAAGAAGATTATATCAGACAGCTTGATATGCTTGCGCAGCAGCTGCAAAAGAATGATGCAGAGGGAAAAAAATGAAAATACAGTTTGACCCTAATCTCGAATACCAGAAAAGAGCTATTGAATCAATTACCGGTATTTTTGAAGGCCAGGAAATCTGCCAGACCAATTTTACCGTTGCTCCTCTTCAATTCAGCAGCCTCAACTCATTGCCCGGAATGGAAAACAACCTTGGCATCGGCAATCGCCTCAAACTTTTAGAAGAAGATATCTTGAAAAATATCCGCAATATTCAGCTAAAAAACGGTCTGCCGCCTTCTGAAAAGCTTGGCAGGCTGAATTTTACCGTTGAAATGGAAACCGGAACCGGTAAGACCTA
>SABV01000617.1 GCA_009928855.1 Erysipelotrichia bacterium
CTTGTTGAAGAAAGCGAAACCCTGGTCTCGGTTTTTAAAGAAATAGATGATCAGTTGCGCAATCTGCAAGGCGCTCCCGGAACCTGTTACCAGGGAAATATTGAAAGCCAGGTTAAAGATACGGTCAGTGAAATAAATTCTCTGGCCGCTACTATTGCTGAGCTGAATCAAGAAATTGGACGCGCAGAAACCAATACCAATGTTGCTAATGATTTGCGTGATCAGCGTCAAAAAGCTATTGAAGATTTGGCTTCTCTTATCAATGTTGATGCTTTTTATTCCGACCAGGATATGGTTACCATTAATTGTGGTGCGCACACTCTTGTGCAGGGGCCAACTGTCAGAGAACTCAATGTTGTGGTCAAAAATGGCGATAGCTTGAGTACGGTGAGCGGCAGCTCATTTTATCCTGAACTTTCGAATAACCCCGATGTCGCAACCGCCGCTATTACGCATACTTCTGAGCATAACACTCTTACCGTTACAGTAGCTCAGGTTGCCCAGGCGCATAGTCAATTTTCGCAGCTGACTTATCATCCGCTTACCGGCCCCCTTTCTGATTTTGGCATAACCAGCGGCAGTTTTGTAATAAATGGCCGAGAGTTGTTTCTTGATGCCGAAAATACGACAATGCAGGATCTTGCGCAGATGCTTGATTCGGCTAATATAAATGTCAATGCCTCTATTAACGTAGCAGGTCAGCTGGTTATGGAATCAAGCCAGACCGGCACTGAGTATGAGATCAAAACCACTGATGGAACAAGTAATCTTTTTACCGTTCTTAATCTGCAGACAAATAAAGCCGCGCAGGATGCTAAATTCAGCGTTAATGGACAGAACTTCGTAAGGTCTTCAAACAATGTTTCTGATGCGGTTGACGGTGTTAATCTTTTTTTAAACGATATTGGAGTTGCCAATCTTGATTTGCGACCGGTTGTTACGAGCGGCAAGCTTAAAGGGCTTCTTGAAGTTCGCGATGGTATTTTGCAGGATACTATTGATGATCTGAACAAACTTGCTTACTCAGTTGTGGTCGAAACAAACCAGGTGCACCGCAATGGTTACGGGCTTGATGGCGAGACTGGTCGAAATTTTTTCAAACCACTTGAATGCAGCGATGTAAATGACCCATATAAGAATACCATTCAGAATCTTGCGCTCGATGATGCTGTTAAAATCAATCTCAATACAATTGCGGCATCCGGCGGGACTATCGAAAACCCCACAGATCGTCTCAGAACTTTTAATGGCACCGGTGATGGCTCTAACGCAGTTTTGATTGCTCAGCTCAAACAGAAAACTATTTTTAACGAAGGCAAGGCTTCGTTTAACGATTTTTATAATGACATAGTTACCAAAGTAGCCTCAAAAAGCTCTAAATACGAAACTGAGGTCGCTTATAGCACCAGTTTTATAACACAGCTTGAAGCCAAACGGGCCGAAACTTCGGGTGTTTCACTCGACGAAGAGCTGGCCGATCTTATCAA
>SABV01000618.1 GCA_009928855.1 Erysipelotrichia bacterium
ATTCCGAGGATCATCATCGGTTGCCTCCATTCTTCACGACACGATATCGTGCGCCACGTCGTTCGCCTTGACGTTCGATCCGCAGTTCCAGTCCGTCGACATTCGGGATGACGGCATCGGCGATGCCCATCTCCGCGCCGACCGTGATGGTATAGTATTGGGCTTCGTCGGCAGTCTGGCCCTCGGAATAATTCTATGGGTAAGCGGCGGCGCTTACCTCGAAATACGTGTGGCTCAGAGCAGAGAACAAAAAGAGTATTTCGCCTGTCTCGACCAGGGCCGCGACGCATGGAACAAATACATAACAGCAGGACCTCAGCACAATATTGACTTCAGCCATGCCGACTTGTCGAACCGCAATTTTAACGGTTTTTTCTTTGAATATGTAACCTTTAAACACGCCGATCTTACCGGAACCGTTTTTGAAGATTGCAACCTTCAAAGTGCATGGTTTGACGGTGCGATCTGCCATAACACCAGCTTCAAGAATTCATATTTGAATATGGCCGATTTTATTAAAACTGATCTCACCGGCGCCAGCCTCGAAGGGGCATTTGGCGAAAAAAATGATTTTAAAAAGGCGACAATAGACCCGCGTGAGCTCGAAAAACTTCGCCCACCTGTCGATTCACGCTGGCACAATACTTCCTGGCAAGATTTTCATTCACCCGAATGGTTGCGTGCCAAAGGTTATTACGTCGAAGCCAAACCCACAGCAGAAAGTATAGACTGACATGGAAACAGGCGTATTGAAACAGGCAGCAAAATTGATTATCGCAGCAAAACGCGTCTGTGCCTTCACCGGAGCGGGCATCTCTGTCGAAAGCGGAATTCCGCCATTCAGAGGCAAAAACGGGCTCTGGAACAAATACAACCCAGAATTTATAGAAATCGGTTATTTTCACCGCCATCCCGAGCGATCATGGCAACTTATCAAAGAAGTTTTTTACGATTTTTTCGGCAAAGCACGCCCCAACGTTGCACATCTGGCTATTGCTCAGCTTGAATCGAAGGGCATCATTAAATCGGTTATCACTCAGAATATCGACAATCTGCATCAGCAAGCCGGCAACAAACATGTGCACGAATTTCACGGCACAGCCAGTCGCCTGATCTGTCTCGACTGCAACCAGTCTTTTACCACAGACCAGATTTCGTTTGACACTCTGCCGCCACCGTGCCCGAACTGCGCCGTCGGGCGAATCAAACCAGATTTTATCTTCTTCGGCGAAGACATACCCGAACCGGCGCGCACAAATTCTTTTGCCGAGGCCGAAAATTCAGACCTTTTCATTGTAATAGGCACAACGGGCGAAGTTATGCCAGCCTGCATGATTCCGCATCTCGCTCACGAAAACGGAGCAAAAATAATCGAAATAAACATCAACCCATCTGCCTTCACATCAACCACCACCGACATTTTTCTGCAAGGCTGTGCAACAACCGTAATGACCGAACTGCTCAAAGAAATACAATCAAAATGACG
>SABV01000171.1 GCA_009928855.1 Erysipelotrichia bacterium
CGCCAAAGCTGTCACAAAAGTTGCGTGGCAACTTTCGCGCCACTTTGGTTCCCTCGTTTGCCGTTGGCGCCACTCGGCGTCCGGTCACGACTGCCGTTAGCGCAAAAAAAAACAAAAAATTGAAGAATTAAATACAACCGGACAAAAATACAGGACAAAAAATACCAAACAAATCCGTAATGGTAGAACCAGGTTACGATGGCGAAAGATTGTTCTTGGTCACGCGATTGTTTTCGTTGTAAAGTTTGTTTGGCTTGACGTGATTGTCTCAGATTATGGCAAAAAAAATAACAATTGAAGATGCTCAAAAGGTAGCAATAGAGCGTGGGGGCCGTTGTTTATCCCCTGCTTATAAGTCAGCCCGCGAGAAATTAATTTGGGGTTGTGCCCAGGGCCATACTTGGGAAGCAAGTTGGAACAATGTTAACCGCGGAAACTGGTGTCCAATTTGTGCTGGCAATAGGCCACACACCATAGCCGACGCACAAACTTTTGCGGAAGCGCATAAGGGCAAATGCCTGTCTACAGAATATGTATCGAGTAAAACACCTCTATTATGGCGCTGCGCTGAAGGACATGAGTGGCATGCAAGACTTGACAATATATCTCATGGGACGTGGTGTCCCACATGTAATGTTGGCGCAACCTTAGATTATCAACGGTGCGAAGCTGCAGCTCAGGCCCGAGGGGGGCATTGCCTAACGAAGGTCATAACATCCGCTCACCGAAAAGTTCTTTGGCAATGTCGCAGCGGCCACAAATGGCAATCATCACCCGGCAATGTGATTTACCGTAACAGTTGGTGTCCTCGTTGTTCCGCAGGACTTGGTGAACGTATCTGTCGCGCTTACCTTGAACGATATTATGGGGTCTCTTTCCCAAAGGTTCGGCCAGAATGGCTTGCTACTCCAAGAGGACACCTTCTGGAACTTGATGGTTATAATGCAGACCTTGGGCTTGCCTTCGAACACCAAGGAATGCATCACTATCGCGAAATCGCCTATCTTTCCAAGGGGCTGCATACTTTTAAATATAGACAATCGCTGGATGAAATAAAGCGCTTGCGCTGCCGCGAGAAAGGCATTTGGTTGCTTGAGATACCGGAAGTCCCCACCCTTCTTCCCGTAGAAAATTTATCAAGCTTTCTTAAGACCCAACTGTCTGGGTTCAAAAAACCACTTCCACCAGATGTAGAGAACATTCAGGTTGACCTTTCAGAGGCGTATTCACCAGACAAACTGGAAGAGACGCTTAAAATTGTAAGACTAAAAGGAGGCATATGTCTTGATCCGGGTTACATTGCAGCAACGACAAAACTCCGTTGGCAATGCAAGGAAGGCCACATTTGGCGCGCAAGTCCAACGGCGATTCGCAGTGGGTCTTGGTGCCCGAAATGCGCTGGAGTAGCTCGCCTAACCATGGATGAAGTGAACGAACGCGCAAAACTCGCTGGCGGGGTGTGTTTGTCGGAAAACATCCAAAATGGCAATGTTCCACTGCAATGGAAATGTTCGGCCGGCCACGAATGGTTGGCCCCAGCGAGCCGGGTTCTCGGTGGTTCATGGTGCCCATTTTGCTCTCGAATGATCGCCCGAAACCAAAGACACTCATTGGAAACGATGCAGGCTATCGCGGCAAAAAAGGGGGGGCGTTGTCTTTCTAATGAATACAAAAATGGGAGAACAAAGCTAGACTGGGAATGCCAGTTGGGCCATAGATGGAAAATGACGGGGGGAGGAGCACAAAGGGGCGCGTGGTGCCCCATATGCGCCAAACCCGAACGGATTGCCAAACTTCGGAAATATGATATTTCTGCGATGAGAAATCTTGCGACGAAAAAAGGCGGAGAATGTTTGTCTCCTGAGTATCTCGGCCACAAAACAAAGTTGCAGTGGCGCTGTAATTTGGGTCATATTTGGGAATCTACCCCGGATGCAATCATAAGTGGCAAATGGTGTCGAAAATGTTCCGCTTCAAAATCTCAAAATAGTAAACGGCTTACCATTGAAGCTATGCGAGAGATTGCTGTTTCAAGGAATGGGGAATGCCTTTCGCAAATTTACATTGATTGTGCAACCCCATTGCGCTGGAAATGTCAATTCGGTCATGAGTGGGAAGCTATCCCAAGAAACATAAAGCACCTTGGCCAATGGTGCCCATTTTGTGCCGGACGACATCGTAATATTAAGGATATGATGGATTTGGCGAGGAAAAATGACGGAAAATGTCTCTCTGTATCTTATGTCAGCGCGAAAACTAAACTATTGTGGGAATGCAAGGAAGGACATCGTTGGGCTGCAACGCCAGATTCAATAATTCGAGGGTCATGGTGTTCGAAGTGCCGGAGAGGTTTTTAGCGTGAATCGTTGGAGGGATATTTTTCGTAACGAATGTTTTCATGCCAAAGACATTGCCAACAAGTCACTACGCTGAACTCTGCTTCGCTCCGCAGCTGAATTTCGCGCTAGCGCAAAATCAATGTTTCACAAACGACTTTACAATAGCATGGCATGACGTTTTGCCTGGGCATTGTTTCCTCAGTTTAGAATGAGTTTTCCTCTTGTCAACACAAACTCTAAAAAAACTTGAAATCTATCCATTTAGTGATATAATCACACGAAAACAGGTTTATAGGACATGAATTATGCTAAAGAGATTTTCAGTTGAGAATTTTTCGTCATTTAAGGATATGACTATTTTAGATCTTACCGCCGGGAAGATTGATAGGCATACTAGCCATCTCTTTGAATTCGAAAATGTTAAAGTCCTTAAAAGCGCCATTATTTATGGAGCAAACGCTTCGGGCAAATCTAACTATATTAAAGCTATTGACTTTGCACGACAAGTAATTATTGAGGGGCTTGATAAGGTTGATACTTTTAAGAAGTTTTTTCGTTTAGAAAAGGGCAAGGAACAAGCTCCTTCTTCTTTTGAGTTTGAACTTGAATTGGACAACATTTTTTACTCATATGGCTTCAGTTCAATCTTGAGTAGCGGAAAAATCGCCGAAGAGTGGCTTTACCAAATTGGCGCTACCACATCCAAACTAATCTTCGAAAGAACAAATAACGAAATAATTCTTGGCAGCAAATTAAAAAGTAATCAAAGATTTCAGATTTATAGAGATGATATGAAAAATCAATCTAGTCAACTCTTTTTATCTGAAATTGGCAAAAAAGAGCTAGACGGAAAAGAGATCCCTGCGTCTCTTCCGTTGAATCAAATTTTCCAATGGTTTGTTGATAGTCTTTTGATTTTGTATCCAGACACTACATTCCTGGGTAAATCTGCAATAAACAGAGATAAGAACTTATCCAAGTTGTTTAAAGATTATCTTTCGAGTTTCGACACAGGCGTAGTGGATATTTCAGAAATTGAAGAAGATTTTGAAAAAAACCTTAAAGACTTGCCTACAAAAATAAAGAAAGAAATCGAAAAAGATTTATCAAACTCGGACGTTAAAATTGCATTTCCAGATCCAAGTGGGCATCTTTTTACAATTTACCGAAATGATGCTGGTGAAATCAAAATTCTAAAGTTAGGGCTAGTTCATGGGCTGGATTGTCGGGAAATTTTTGAGTTAAAAGATGAATCTGATGGCACAATTAGGTTATTAGATCTTATTCCATTGCTTACAAAAACTTCTGAAAACAAAACTATTTTTATAGATGAATTCGATAGAAGTCTACATCCAAAACTCACAAAGGAGTTCTTTTCTCTTTTTTACAAGCTGAACAAACATAAATCTCAGCTGATTGTAACAACACATGAGTCCACATTGCTAGATCTCGACCTCCTGCGTCAAGATGAAATTTGGTTCACCGAGAAAGATAAATTTGGCGCGTCTAGGCTTTTTTCTTTGAATGAATTCAAGGTTAGATATGACAAAAAAATAGAGAAAGCCTACCTTTTAGGTAGATATGGCGCGGTACCATTATTCAAGACTTTTGAAAATCTTGAATTGAAAGATTAATTATGCCGTTTAAAAAAAGAAGTTTTGAATCACCGATATATTCTCCTCAAGCCTTAGAAGAAAAAAGAATTATTCTAATAGCTTGCGAAGGGAAAAATACAGAATTTCAGTATTTTAACGGAATCAAAGACACGCTGCCTCTCAAGAACTTGGTTAATATGGAGGTGATAGAACGAGAAGGGAATCAAGCCAATTCTAGCGCACCAACAAAAGTTGTAGAAACATTGCAAAATTTGGATGAAAATCGCTTGAAAGAAATCAAAGAAAAAAATTCTTTTGAGGACTCTTATGATGTTTTTTGGATTGTAGTTGATAGAGAAAAGCAGGCTAGCAAGCTTAAAAACTTAACTAAAGCAATAGAAATCTGCGATAAAGAAAATTTTAACGTCGGACTAGTGAATCCAGCTTTCGAATTTTGGTTACTTTTGCATGTTACAGACATTAGTAAATATGACAGGAAATTGCTTTTTGAAAACAGAAAAAATAGAAGCAAAACAAGAAAAAGATATTTAGAGCTTGAATTGAGCAGGATTTTGGGCGGTTATGACAAAGCAAAGTTAAATTCGACTCATTTTGTATCAATTGAAAAGATTCAGCTCGCAGTTTCTCAAGAAAAACTTTTTCAAAACGACAGAGAAAGAATACTTTATGAGCTCGGCTCAAATTTAAGCAAGCTTCTGAATGAAATCATTGATATAACTTAGTTTTCAGACTAGTTCCATGACAAAATCAATTCAAATTGCGCTAACAATCGCATAGACGCGGAAAATGAGGCCGGATCACGGGTCTTGCTTACGCAACACCCGCGCCCGTCTCTCATTTCCGGTCATGACGGGCGTTCGGCAGATAAAATAGAAAAAAACTGAAAACCATATCCAGATTATAAAGCCATCTTGCAAAACCTAACCGATTGGGTTAATATAGTTATATGCCTACAATCGTTAAAGAAGACGGGTTCTCGGTAATGATCATGCCAAACGATCATCGACCACCTCATGTTCATGTATTCAAGGCATCGGGCCATGCTCGAATAACAATTGGAGACACTGAAACCCGACCAAGACTTCTTGAAGTGATTAACATGAAAAACCAGGAGATCATCAAGGCAATGAGTATTGTTTTAGCTCATCAGGCAAAATTGTCTGAGGCTTGGAGGAAAATTCATGCATAAATGCAATATTTCAACAAAAGATCTAGCCGGAGAAATCCGTAAAGCTAAAAAAGCTGGGATTCTAGCTGACAAAACTGAACCCAGGGCCATTACTGTCAAATACGATCGCAAATCAGATCGAGTTATAGTTGACCTGCGCTCTGGCGTTTCATTCATGTTTCCAACCAGCTTGGCAGAAGGTCTTTCCGATGCTTCATCTGACGAACTTGCCCAGGTAAAAGTTCTTGCCGACGGATTCGCTATTTTCTGGGAGAGCATTGACGTTGTTCTTAGTGTTCCAGATCTTTTAATGGGTGTTTTTGGCTCTAAGACTTGGATGGCAAAGGTTTACAGTGAAATTGGGCGCAAAGGTGGTAGTAAAACATCTGCCGCCAAGGCGAAGGCTTCTAAAACCAATGGTTTGCTAGGCGGCCGCCCACGAAAAGTATCTGTGGCGTAAAACAATTAAAGCAAAATAAACCACAATGTTTTTGAAAATTGAAAAATGAAAAAGACTGCCGAACAATCGCGTAGACGCGGAAAATGAGGCCGGATCGTGTCCTTTCGGCAAGGTTTCTTGAAGAGTCAGCATTTATATGATTTTGCTGTCAGCAAGTTGTTGGAATGCCGTTTTGATGTGTATTATGTTCTACCCGCTGGATCATTTTTTAATGCGCGTAGCAGCAATCACGGGCAACCGTGAAGCGAAAGTGAATCCGGCGTTTTTTCTTGTCTGCTACGGCGACGATCCAATGCTTCTGAGAGTGTTTTTATAGTTCCAAGGGAGCCACAGTTGCGGGTTTTTAGCAACATGCTTGGAGTTTTTCTGTAGTGTTATAAAATACTCGTATGGGTTTTCGCTGTTTGCAACGCAGGTTTGGGAAAGACTCATAAGACAGTCGCCAACAGCGGCACCATTTTCAGTTTTGTAGAACATACTGTTTTTTCGATGCGGAATAGCTGTTTTTACGAGGCGCTCAGCCGGGTTGTTGTCCAACGGCGCGCCCGGCGTTGTCAGAAACATAGTCAGTTTTTCCCAGCGGTCGAGCATGTAGTTGAACGCCTGCCCCAGAGGACTGTTTTTCTCTACATCTTTGCTTTTGAGTCTGCTCAGAGCAAATTCCCTGATTTCATTCATCGGTTGCCAGCTGTTCGCCTGGTGATAATCTAGCCGCTGAGTGTCATCCATTTTCTTGAGCCTGGCATGTTTTTCATTTTTGTAAACCAGCGCGATGCGACTGATCACATACATTGCATCGTCTGGATAAGCGTCTTCGCAATCAATAAAATTTCGTCGGGCGTGCACCAGACAGAGAGTGACTATGGTCAGATGGTTTTTCGGGAAATTTCTCGATAATGCGTCTGTCATCTGCATTGCTGGCGGCAAGTCTTCATTTCGATAATCAAGAAGTTGAGCAAGGTTTTCGCCGGCGTGGTTGCCGCCGGTAAAAAACAGGTGAATTTCTTTGCCTTCCTGCCTGGCGACCATTACTGTGGTAAAAATGCCAACTCTTTCTCCGGCCTCTTTACGCGCTGACTTGTCTTCGAGAAGTTCAAGAATTTTGGCCGGCGTATCATCGACGAATAAAAGAGACCAGTTGGCTGCCAGACGCAGGAGTTCATTGAAAACAGGAGTGACCATCGTCCAGAGCATTTCAACCATTTCATACTGGGTCGAAGCAGGAAGCGGCACGCCCATGGCCTTTTGCAACTGCGCTAACCGGTAATGCGGCATTCCCATGTTAAAGCGAAGGCAGGCAACGATAGCATTGGCTGAAGGATCGTATTTGGAATCCGTTATTTCAGCAGGCATCTCAGCCACATAGGTCAAACCACAACCACTGCAACGAAGTCGGGCTGGCTGATGCAGTTCAGCTGTAATCGGCGCGTTGCCAATCAAACGAATAATTTTGCGGGGCTCACATTCCTGCAGAGAGCCGTGACCGCATTCCGGACAACATTCACCGGCATGCAGTTCTTTGTGCTGATAATCAATGGTTTTTGAAAAGCTGTAATCTTTGGCACCGATTCGACCATGATTTTTGGGCTTCTTCGCCTGTTTTTCAGCCTCATCGGCGGTTGTCTGATCTTCTGCCAAATTGGTAGTCTCTGAAGTTTCGGCATGGGGCCGCTTCTCTGAAGAACTGCCGAACATACGCCGGAGTCTTTCAAGGGCCGCCGCTCTCTCACTGGCAGTTTTCTTGATATTGACAACTTCTGCGATCAGCGTCAGAAGAATGGATTTATAACGTTCGGAAAGGTCGGTTTCACCGATTGCCTTGCGAATGCCGGCAATCTCTTCCATGCTTACTTCAAGAACATCTTTTTTAGCAGGGCGACCCATGACTGAAATACTAAATCATGATCACCGATTGTACAAGCCCCGTCGGTTAAATAGTTCCCGGAAGTGCTTTCCAGGCAGGGGCCATCTGGCTGCCGCCCGGGTTGCCGTTATAAAGTAGAACCTGAATCTGAGGCGCTGAAAATAGTGCCTCATTTCGGGGCCAGAACTTGAAAGTTCCATCTGAAAGGCGC
Source organism: Erysipelotrichia bacterium (assembly GCA_009928855.1). Taxonomy (GTDB): domain Bacteria; phylum Muiribacteriota; class Ozemobacteria; order Ozemobacterales; family Ozemobacteraceae; genus Rifleibacterium. The sequence continues at coordinate 7,659 of SABV01000171.1, forward strand.
TTCTGACAAAGCCAGAAACCCTGCCCATCGTAAACAAGAATTTTAAGACTGGTTCTGCGGCGGTTGATGAATAAAAATACGGCACCGCTCATTGGATCCTGATTGAGTCTACGGCGGCACACTCCGGCGAGGCCATCTATGCCATTTCTGAAATCAATCGGTTCGACGTGTATGAAAAC
>SABV01000172.1 GCA_009928855.1 Erysipelotrichia bacterium
CTGCATCATTCACAGATTGTGGCCGCAATAAAAAAACTTGGTTTTTACGAAGTTTCAGAGACTGCTCTTGGCGCACAGATGGTTTCTCAGGCCGTTGCCGAAATTATTGACGGCTCATCGCAGTCTTTGTTTTTGTCTACTGCATGCCCAAGTGTAGTTGATATGGTTTTCAAATATTACCCCCAATACGCGCGCTGGTTTACTCCTGTGGTTTCCCCGCTCGTTGCGCATGCCCGTTATCTCGAATCTCTTTGTGACAGAGATATCAGTATAGCTTTTGCTGGGCCGTGTGTTGCCAAAAAAGTTGAGTCAGAACGTTATGGCGCCGGCATTGCATCTGCTCTTACCTTCGAGAACCTTCAGGAATGGTTTGTCGAAAACAGCATTGATCCCTATAAATTCCCGATCGACAGTGGTCAGAAATTTTTTCCGCACGCAGCGACAGAAGGTGGTCTTTACCCTGTAGATGGTGGCATGATCAGCGGCATTAAAGCCAGACTGCACAAAAAAGACGTCGAGTTTATGTGCTTTTCAGGAATAGATGGAATCGTCTCTGCTCTTCGTGATATAGATCTGCGCCCGTTAAAGCGCCAGGTTTTTATCGAACTGCTTGCCTGTGATGGAGGCTGTGTAAATGGGCCGGTGATGAAGCATAAAGAGGCCACTATCATTAAACGCGACAGCGTGTGCAGCAATGTTTCCTGTGATGTTGATCTTATGCACACAATTTCAGGGGTTGATATTACTGCAAGTTTGAATATTGAAGCGATTCAGAAACGGTCGCACTCAGAAGCTGTAATCAGAGCTGCACTGCAGCGGGTAGGCAAGACCAGCGGTCGTGATGAGCTTAATTGTGGCAGCTGTGGTTATGATTCTTGCCGTGATTTTGCTGAAGCGTTGCTTGATGGCAAAGCCATGGAAAACATGTGCGCCTCCTATATGCGAAAACTGGCCAGTAAAAAGGCAAATGCGCTTATAAAGGCTATGCCTGCCGGCGTTGTCGTTGTCGATGCCGGCATGCGCATAATAGAATGTAATCGCCGGTTTGCCAGTATTTTCGGGCCAGATATTGAGATGGTTTTTGATGCTTCGCCCGGCATGGAAGGCGCTCAGGTCAGTAAAATTGTGCCTTTTCACAAAATTTTCAGAAAAGTTCTGATTACAGGTGAAGACTGGGTTGATCATGATATTGGCCTTAACGAACACCAGCTGAATATTTCGGTCTTTTCGATAGAAAAAGGCCAGGTCGTCGGTGCCGTGATTCAGGATATAAGAGTGCCGCATGTCAGACGTGATCAGGTAGTAAGGCGTGTTGAAGAGGTTATAAGACTCAATCTCGAAACTGTTCAGAAAATAGCCTATCTGCTCGGTGAAAATGCCTCAGAAACAGAGATTCGTCTTAACAAGGTTCTTGAAGCATTCGGTAATGAGCCGGAGGAAATCAATGAATTTTCCGAAAATTACGAATGACTGTTGCGTGGAAGTCGATTTTTCACAAAAAAACTGCGGAAAACAACGTATCGGCGGCGATGTTTTTCTTTCACGCAAGCTCAAAGAAGAGCGCCGGGTTATATCTGTGCTCTCTGATGGCCTTGGCAGCGGCATTAAAGCAGGGGTTCTCGCAACTCTGACCTCGGTTATGGGTATCAGTTATATGTCGAGTTTTCGTGACCCGGCCAAAGCTGCCCGCAGTATTATGGATACTCTGCCTGTGTGCTCCGAACGTCATATAAGCTACAGCACGTTTTCTATGGTCGATGTCGATTTTGAAAACGACGTGCGTGTTGTTGAATATGATAACCCGCCGATAATGGTAGCCCGTGGTGGCGAAATACTGCCTCTGCAGCGCCGTCAGGTAGAAGTAAAACGCACCAATAAAGATCCTGAGACAATTTCCCTTATAGATTTTCATGCACTGGCAGGTGATCGTATTGTCATGCTTTCAGATGGCGTAACTCAGAGTGGCATTGGTACCAAAAATCTTCCATTTGGCTGGGGCGTTGAAAATACCGGAGCATATGTTCAATCGCTGATCAGAAAAGATTCAGAGATCTCGGCGCATGATCTTGCCAGAGCGCTTGTTGATAAAGCCTGGTTGAACAATGGTGGTAAAGCCCTTGACGATATTACCTGCGGTGTTATTTATTTTCGCCGACCTCGTCAGCTGATCGTTATGACCGGTCCGCCGTATGACCAGCGCAAAGACAGATTGCTTGCAGATCTGGTAGATAATTTTCCCGGCAAAAAAGTTATTTGTGGCGGTACTACTGCCAATATAGTTTCACGCGAGACAGGTCACCCTGTTTATGTTAATCTCGAACGCATAGACCCCGATTTGCCTCCCAGTTCAACAATGCAGGGGGTTGAACTTATCACCGAGGGTATTCTCACTGTTGGGCGCGTTGCAAAATATCTTGAGGAAAAACGCAATCCAGATGCCCTGCCATTAAATCCGGCTACAAAAATTGTTCGCATGATGCTCAATAGCGATATAATTAATTTTGTGGTCGGAACCAGAGTTAACGAGTTTCATCAGGATCCGAACATGCCGGTAGAACTCGAAATTCGGCGTAATGTCATAAAAAAAATTGCTGCCCTCCTTGAAGACCATTATCTCAAAGAAACAAGCATTCAATACATTTGAACGGAGTCAAAACCATGACCAGAAAATTCAAGATTACGATCTGTTCGGGAACAGCCTGCTATGTGCTCGGTGGTGCGCACCTCATGATGCTCGAAGACATTCTGCCGGCCGAATTGAAAGATCAGGTCGAAATTGTCGGTTCAGCATGTTTGCAGGCGTGTCGCCAGGCTGATGCACGTCCTCCGTTTGTAAAGATCAATGACTATCTCATGGAATCGGCTTCGATAACAAAGATCGTTGATTATCTCCGCAGCCACTGATTCTCAGACAGCAAAGGAAACTCGAACATGAATTATATCAACAATGCAGCGATTATTAAACGTCAGTTGATGGTCAGGCTCGCAAAAATGATGCTGGATGGCAATCTTGATTCGCGGGTTGATTTTATCCCTTTGCAGCAGGCTCCACGTGATTCTGAGTCGGTAAGATGCTGTATCCATCATGATCGTGCTGTGCTGCGTTATCGCATGATGGCGCTGCTTGGTTTCGCTGTCGAAAATGAAAAGCCTGAAGACGAAATTCGCACGCTTGCGAGTTATGTCGCTGAAGCAGCACAGAAAGGCGACAGTCGTCTGGATGATAAAATTCTTACGGTAATTGACGAAGCCTGCAGTTCGTGCGTGCGTGCTAATTACAGGGTTACAAATGCCTGCCGGGGTTGTGTTGCCCGGCAATGCATTATGAATTGCCCAAAAAAGGCTATCAGAATTGAGAATGGCCACGCAGTGATCGATGAAAAACTGTGTGTCAGCTGTGGAATCTGTGCCAAAGCCTGCCCCTATCATTCAATAATCTACCAACCGATTCCATGCGAAGAAGCCTGCCCTGTCAGCGCTATCAGTCAGGATGAGCACGGCAAAGAAAAAATCGACGAAAGCAAATGTATTCAGTGTGGCAAATGCCTTCAGGCGTGCCCTTTTGGCGCGATAATGGAGCGTTCTGAGATTTTTGATGTTCTCAGATCGCTTCTTGATAAAGAAAAACAGACCGTGGCCCTTATAGCGCCGGCAATTATCGGTCAGTTTAATACCGACATGGGAAAAGTAGTCACTGCCCTTAAAAAGCTGGGTTTTAACAACGTGGTAGAAGTCGCTTACGGCGCTGATATCACCGCTGAGCATGAAACAGAGGAGTTCATCGAACGAATTGCTCATGGTAAGACCTGCATGACCTCGTCTTGTTGTCCTGCCTATGTTCAGGCAGTTAACAAACACATGCCTGCCATAAAAGCACTCGTTTCAGATACCCTCAGCCCAATGCAGTATGCAGGCGAGTGGGCCGGCGAAAAATGGCCCGGTGCCCGTCGTGTTTTTATCGGTCCATGCGTTGCGAAACGGGCTGAAGTTCGCTCCAGCAAATTCGTTGAAAATGTGCTCACGTTTGAAGAACTGGGCTCCATTTTTGTTGCGGCTGGTATAGATGTGGTTGAATGTGAAGATTCTGTTCCGGATCGCATCGCCAGCGCGATTGGCCGGAAATTTGCTATCTCTGGTGGAGTCAGCAGCGCGGTAGTTGCTGCCGCCGCCGCCAGGGGTGTCAAAGCTGAAGAAAAAGTGTTTAACGGTCTCGATAAAAAAGCTTTTGCTTCGCTTGGCGTAGCTGAAAAAATAATCAAAAATGTTACCTTCATAGAAGTAATGACCTGTGAAGGCGGCTGCATGCACGGGCCTGGCGTAATCAGCAACCCCGCTGTTGCCAGACGATTTCTCGACAAAATACTCAAGGAACAACCCTGATGGATAAGCCCGATAACGCAAAAAGTCCGGTAGTTTTTACCAATAAAGCTCAATGTCGTGATTGCTACCGTTGTCTGAGGCAATGCCCCGTAAAAGCGATTCGTATGATTGATGGGCAGGCCAGCGTCGACCCTGATCGATGTATCGCTTGCGGAACCTGTATCAAAGAATGTCCGCAGGGTGCCAAACAGTATCGCAACGATCTTGAACAGGTGATAAGACTTCTTAAAGAGCCTTTTCCTGTCGCTGTGAGCCTTGCTCCATCTTTTGTTGCGTTTTTCTCAGAATGGGAACGCCGCAGACTTTCTTCGGCATTGCGCAAACTTGGTTTCTCTTATGTTGCTGAAACAGCTGTTGGAGCCTATCCGGTCGCTCTTGAAAGTCTTCGGAATCAGAAGAAAAACGGTGGTTCGATCTGCACAGCCTGCCCCGCGGTTGTCAGCTTTGTCGAAAAATATATGCCCGAACTTGCAGAGAACCTTCTGCCGGTGGTTTCACCAATGCTTGCACACGCAGCAATCATAAGAAAAAAACTTGGTAATGCCACCAGAATCGTGTTTATCGGCCCATGTATCGCTAAAAAAATTGAAGCCGATAAAAGCGATGGTCTCTACAAAATCGATTGCGCCCTGACTTTTAAAGAGCTCGAAGAGTGGTTTGAGCGCGAAAATATCAAACTTGATTGTCTTGAAGACAGCCTCTTTGATGATCAACCGGCCGGTGAAGCAAGGCTTTTTCCTTTGTCTGGCGGTCTTACCAGAACTGCCGATATGGGTTCAGACAGCCTTATTTCAGATATCATCGCGGTCAGCGGTCATGCTGAATTGAAAAAAATCCTCGAAACCTTGCTCAATAGCAGAAAACAGCTGTTTATTGAACCGCTTTTTTGTTCTCAAGGCTGTGTAAATGGCCCGGGTGCGCCTAAAGGTTATAATTTATTCGAAAATCGTCGTGAAGTGATAGATTATGCTTTGACTAACCCCGGAAAACACCCCGAAGACCAGGAAAACAATGCTGTTGTGGATACAGCATACAACCCTGAAGCTTTGCCGGAGAGCGACGTGGCGATAACTGAAGAGGCAATTCAAAAAGTTCTTGCAGCCACTGGCAAAACCTCGCCGGCCGATGAACTTAACTGCGGTGCCTGCGGTTATGATTCCTGTCGCGACAAAGCCATTGCTGTTATCAGGGGTTTTGCCGAAACAGATATGTGTATTCCATATATGCGTCGTCTCGCCGAACAACGCACCGACCGCATTATCGAAACCAGTCCGAATGGCATTGTCATGCTTGATGATAAACTGACTATTATCAGTATGAATCCAGCTTTTCGCAAAATGTTTCTTTGCTCTGAGGCTGTTCTTGGCAAACATATTTCTTATCTTGTAGATCCAGAACCATTCGAGAAGGTTATTACCGGCAGCGAAAACATTATCGAACAGACCGTAAAACACGCGCGTTACAATCTTATCGCCCATCAGATAATCTATCAGCTTGAAATTGAACGTCAGCTGGTTGGCATTTTTGTGAATATTACCGGCAGTCGTAAAAGTATCGAGGAACTCGCAAAACTGCGTTCCAGCACCATTCAACAAGCTCGCGAAATGCTCGAACATCAGGTGAAAATGGCTCAGGAAATGGCTAAATACCTTGGCGAAAGCACTGCCCAGGGTGAAAGCATTATCGAAAATCTTCTTAAACTTACCGAAAGCGAAGATGAGGGTGAAACCCGCAGAAAGGGCCGAGAATGGGATATATTCACGTCGAAATAGATGTGGCTCAGACCCCGAAAAAGATTGGTGGCGTTTGTGGCGACTCGGTAGCATCGTTTCGCACACCTGAATCAACCGTAATACTCCTTGCCGATGGCATTGGCTCTGGAATCAAGGCGAATATTTATGCCAATATGGCAATTGCCAGGCTCGAAAAACTTCTGGAAACAGGTTTTTCGTTGCGTCGTGCCTTTTCTTCGCTTGTGGCTACCATGCATGAATCGCGTGGCAGCGATATGCCTTACGCGGTTTTTACAGTTATCAGAATTCTCAACAACGGTGAAGCAACGGTTCTGGCCTACGAAATGCCTGAGGCAATTTTTGTTGGGCGCCATTCGGCAACGATTTTGCAGCGCCGCAATTTTACGCTGGGGCTCGAAGTTATCAGCGAAAGTAATCTTTTTCTTGAGCCCGGCGAAGGTCTATTGATGTTTTCTGATGGCGTAACGCTGGCAGGCATCGGTGGAAAAACTCGTCTTGGCTGGAGCAGCAGCGAAGTTTGTCGCTTTGTTAATGATCGCATCGTTGCTGGCGAAAAAAAGAAAAAATTATATCAGAGAGTCCATCAACAGGCGTGTGAGCTATGGGGAGTGCCCTCGGGTGACGACTGCACAGTAGTTGCCGCCTTTTGCCGTCAAGGAAAAGTCGTGACTATTTTTACCGGCCCGCCCGCTTCCAGAGGGGATGATAAAAAAGTCGTCGAAAATTTTCTCTCACAGCCAGGTATTAAAATTGTTTGCGGCGCTACCACTGCTCAGATTGTTGCCAGCTATCTTCAGAAAGAACTCAAAATCAATCTTTCTGATGTGAGCATGATTGCCCCGCCCGGTTATAGTATCGAAAGCATTGATCTGGTTACAGAAGGCGCTGTCACTCTTAATCAGCTTTATAACATTCTTGATGCCGACCCTGTTTATTTTGAGCCAGACTCTTCTGTTACCAGGCTTTACGACACTATAATCGATGCTGATCGTATTAATTTTATTGTTGGCACAACCAGCAATGTTGGCCACGGTGATATAGCTTTTCGTCAGCAGGGTATTATTCCACGAGTAAAAATTGTTGAACTCCTTGCCCGAAGGCTTGCCGAAACCGGCCGTCTGATTGATATAAAAAAAGTCTGACAGTATACGTCTACATGCTCTAAAGGCTGCAGATTGTTGTTAAAGGTGTTTACCCGGCCGTTACTTTTTCTTTTTCAGCGAATCGATATAGTTCGTAATGGCTTCGACCTCAACAAAATCTTCATCAACAGCCTGCATGAATGTCAGTGATTCAGAAAGTTCGTTTGCTTTGACGCTAAGCAGAGCTTCAAGAAAACGTTCGCGAAGATTGATCGGGCAATCCTGCCGGCAGACTATTACATCAGAAGGAATTTCGTCGGTTTTGGCAAGAATAATGATTTTATCCTGAAGACTCTTATCTTTAAGCGAATTCAGCGCATCTTCGAGACATGCTCCTACATCGATTTTGCCGGCAAGAATGGCACGCAGAACATTGTCATGGTTTTTAAGAAAAAATACCGAAGAGCTTTTATATGGGTTTATACGAAGTTGCAGAAGAAGATACAAAGGATATATATAACCACTGGCCGATTCAGGATCGACAAACCCGATTTTGACGTTTTTTATGTCTTCAAGTCCCTGAACCTTGCCTTTTGCCGGTGCAATGAAAAC
>SABV01000173.1 GCA_009928855.1 Erysipelotrichia bacterium
CTCGGCGGTGCGAAAAACGACGAACAAATCAGGAGCCGACCACTTAAGCGATTTGCGGGTAATACTGAGTTTAACGCAATAGAATTCTTCTATCTTCGTGATCTCACACTTTTTCTTGAGGGGTACACCCCAGAAAGAGTCAAACACCTCAACGCCCTTATCGAGCCCACCAGGCCACGAAACCACAGGAATAAACGCCGTGATTCCATAATGATTTGCCGGAAAACCATACTGCTCTGTTCTGACATAGGCCGAAGAAATAATATTCTGGTTATGATCAACCACATAAAAATTGCGATCGACGTCTTCAAGAACCAGATCACGCTTATAAAAGAACTGATTCTGCTGAATATCAACCTGATAATACTTCGTCTTGTAACCAGAGGCCTTTGCTTCGATACTTATCGTGTTTTCGCCATTGCGCCAGCACGAAACATGCACATCAGGAATCAGGTTCATGACAGAATTGCGCACCGTAACATCGACCCGATATTTGCCAACCTGGTAAGGCACAGCCTGGCAAAGCGCGCTCACAAAAAGCAACGCTAGAATCAGCAACAACTCTTTACGGTATCTAAAAAACTTCTTCATGCATATATAATGAACTCTACAACCGTACAGCTCAAGTAACAATAACTTCAGCCCCCGATCAACCGCCAGACACAGAACAGGCGAAGATCTCAAAACTCACCCGGCAGCATGCGTTACAATTTTTATACAGATTGATATTCATCAAAATATGAATTATTGTCGAATATCGGTATGAAATTATCCAAGGATTCAATATGCTTTACACGCTCATCTTTTTTTTATTGCTGTTGCTGACCTCGGCGGTTTTTTCGGGAACAGAAACAGCGATCACTTCAGTCAACGAAATAAATCTGTCAGCCTACAAGGGTAAGAGTCCGCGACGACAAAAAATAGCATCAGAACTGATAAAAGACAAACGCTCGGTTATAGCAGCCATTCTGGTCGGCAACAATATTGTCAATACCGTGCTGGCCGTTTACGCCGGCGCCTTTTTCGACGAAATATTTGTCGATACCGGCATGCTCAACCAGGCTACTGCACCACTAATCGCCTCATTCATTACTATTGTTTTTCTGCTTATTTTTGGCGAGGTCATACCCAAACACCTTGGCGTAACCTTTGCTAAAGGCTGGACATTTACCATAGCCTACCCGCTCTGGGGTATAGTGCGGGTGCTTAAACCCATCACCAGAATAATGGACGTAATAAGCAGACTGCTGTTAAAACTTATTCCATTCAAAGGCGAAAGCGAAGATGCCCCGACCATACAAGAACTGCTGCTGATGGCAAAATTCAGTGAAAAAGCCGGGCACATCGATTCGCTCGAACGCAAACTCATGTCGAAGTCGAGCCGTTTCAACGATCTGATGGCTTGCGAGGTCATGATTCCACGCAACGATGTAAGCGCGGTCTCCGAAAAAATTTCTTTCGACGAGCTTCTCGAAGTGTTTCGATCAGACATGTACTCACGCGTGCCGGTTTATCGAGATGACCTCGATGAAGTAGTCGGCGTCTTCAATTTTAAAGAGCTCTTCAAAATAGATCCACTGCACAAAGATACTTTTTCGATAACAAGAGTCATGCTTCCGCCGCTTTATGTACCTGAGAATGTCGTGATTGGCGAACTGTTTGAGCGCATGAAGACAAGCCGCACACACATGGCCGTCGTTGTCGATGAATATGGCTCGACTGCCGGCATAATAACCATGGAAGACATTGTCGAGCGCCTGTTTGGCATGATAGACGACGAATATGACAACGAAAATATTGCTGCCGTAAAAAGCCACGAAAACGGCGATATCGAAGTATTGGGCACGATTTCTCTGCACGATCTCGGCGCCGCGGCAAACATTGTGTTTCCTGAAGACGTGCGTCGCCAGGTCAATACTCTCAACGGCTTTTTAACCTCTATCAAAGGCGATTTTCCCAAGTCCAGAGACAGAATCATCTGGCACAACTATATTTTTAAAGTTATGAGCACCGAAGGTCATCGCGCCAAGAAAGTTCTGATAAAAACGAAAGAACCGGCCTGATCGACTGAATTTGGTTGCCGAAGAAATTCGGTTCTGCTATCATGCGACTATGGTAGCGCTCAAAAATTTGAACAAAGTCTGCAAAACACGCCCTGTTGCACGGGCTGTTCCGGCTCAAATAGTGTGTCGATTGCTCGGAAACACGCTCAAACCTTGTCAACTAGACTTGATCTGCAAACCATGCGGAAAAAACGGCGCGTGGATTTTTTACTCAAGCATTGTTGTCGGTCTGGCTATCGCGTTTTTTGCGATTTTCTGGGTTCTCAAAATAACCAGGCTTTCAAAGCTGCTCGACCTCGCCGCCAGAATGATTTTGCCGCCACTTAAATGGCTTTCATTATGCTTCGCTGCTGCGGTGAATTTTTATCGAAATCTTCCATTCTGAGCTGCGGTATGAGCGAAATCTTTTTTTATAATTTTTCAGGCCGCAACCAGCCTGATTACTCAAAGACAGACTTCAACACCATGTATGCCGTTGATGGAGTTATACTCAGAACCGGCCGCCACCTGCCCCGCCCCGAAACGGCCATAAATTCTGTAGATCTTGGCGGAGCAGTCGTATTGCCGGCCTTTGCCGATGCGCACGTGCACTTCACACAAACCGGCATTACTCTTATGGGTTGCCGATTTGACGCAGCCACATCGATAAACGAAGTCACAGATGCAATAAAAGCCGAAGCCGACAAAAACTACCATGTTCTCGGCTGGGGTCTTCAAGAAGTGACCCTCAAAGAGCGGCGCCTGCCAACTCTTGAAGAACTCGACCGTGCCTGCCCTGATAATTTTGTCTGGCTGGCCCGCAAAGATCTTCATTCTGCCGTAGTTAACTCTCACGCTCTTGAGTGGGCCAGAAGTTTTTTTCCGTCTCTGCGAACCGAAAAAGGCCTCATAAAGGCAGAAGAATATAATTTTCTCTGTTACCAGCTCAACAGCCAGCTACCAGCCGAATTTAAGAAGCAGGCTCTCAAAATGGCAGAACAAGAGTGTTTTAAAAAAGGTGTCGCCACCGTTCATGCACTCGAAGGCACCTTAGAATCAACCGATGACACCCTCGCACTGTCAGATTTTCTCGAAACGAGCCCGCTGCACGGCGTAATTTATCACCAGTCACCCGACCCGACCTTGCCACTGCAAAAAGGCTGGAACCACATGGGTGGATGTCTGCTTGTTGACGGTTCTATTGGCACTCGCACCGCCGCCATGCACGAGCCATACGCCGACGCACCCGGCAATCTCGGCAACCTCTATCTATCAGCCGAAAAAATTGAACAACTGCTGAAAACGGCGCACGACAACAATTTGCAACTGGCCCTGCACGCTATCGGCGATCGCGCACTCGACACCGTTACAGCCTGTCACACGTGGGCTTCTGAGCGCCTGCCGGCCACTACCCTGCCCCACCGCATAGAACACTTTATTCTGCCCTCAGACAAAGCTATTCGCTCTGTCAGAAAAAATTCAACAATGATTTGCGTGCAACCCGCCTTCGACCATTTCTGGGGCGGACCATCGGGGCTTTACGCTCAGCGCCTCGGAGCGAAAAGAGCCGAAAGCTGCAACCCTTTTAAAACGCTTTTAAGCCTGGGAATCCTGCTGGCGGGGGGGTCAGACAGCCCCGTAACGCCTATAGATCCGCTGCTCGGCGTCAAAGCTCTGGTTACACACAGCAATCCAGAAGAACAAATCAGCCTGAATCAGGCTCTTTCGCTTTTCATCAGCGAACCCCACAAACTTGCCGGCGAAGAAAAGTTTCGCGGGCATCTGCGAACCGGTTATCGGGCCGACTTTGTGTGCCTTGCCGGCGACCCCTGCACCACGCCGCCCGCAGAGCTAAGTTCGCTGAAAATAACAGATTTATACATTGGCGCCCAAAAAGTTTACTGATAAAGCGCTACAGAGAAGCCCCCGAAAAACGAATTTCGGGGGCTTCTCATATAACCATCGATAGATACTTTATTCGGCTTTATGCTTCCATTCTTCTACGCGAGCTATGGTTTTGGCAAGAAGATCGAGAACTTTCTTTTCGCTGGTGCTTTCGACGCTGATGTTTACGAATGGGCGGTCAGGGTCAGGCAGTATCAATACCCATTCATCATTTGGCAATATTATTTTTACGCCGTCAACCAGCTGAGTTTCTTTGTCTTTGGCGAATTCCATGGCATAGCGCATTACTTTGCCTTTTTCTTCCCAGGGGCATGGAATCCGTTCGCTGCGGGCGTAAAAATCAGGAATGCTGTTGACGATTTCAGACAAAGGCTTTTTGATTTGAGACACAAACTCCAAAAGCTTTACAGTAGCAATCATGCCATCAAATGCTGCCTGAAAGGCCGGAAAAATAATGCCACCATTTTCGTCGAGACATATTTCGACATTCTCATTCAACGCTGAATCCATGAGCGCCCGAGAGCTGGTTTTAGTTCGCACAATTACGCCACCGCTCTTTGCCGCCATTTTATCAAGTTCATGCGTGGTCGAAACAGGAACAGCTATCTTAGCGCCGGGGATAAGATCGAGAATCATCTTTGCCCAGGTAAGCAGCGCCTCTTCGCCCACAATGGGCCTGCCAAGATCATCAACGAAAGTTATACGTTCGGCGCCATCGCCCATGATAATACCAAAGTCAGCACCAAGCGACTTAACCATCGAAGACACACTGGTTCTTGACTGCTCCGGGCTCACGGCCGAAACCCTTCCCTCGTCATGATAGGCATTGAGCGTTATCATTTCGCAGTTGAGCTTACCCAAAAAGGTATTAAAAATGCCGCTCGCACCGCTGAATGCGTAATCTAGAACGATTTTAAGGTGACGCTGTCTGATCGCCTCAATATCGAGACAACGCAACAGTTCTTCGCTGTAATTTTCGGGAACACGCGGCGGAAAAGATATTTCGCCGACCTCATGAATCGAAACCCGCCTGAAATCTTCACGATTAAACAAACGTTCGATTGATTTTTTCTGGGCAACAGAAATGTCGCGGCCCTGCACGTCGAAAATCTTTATTTCGAGCTGATTGGGGTTGTCGCCCGCGATTTTAACGTGAACACCGCCGCCACGCATAAAAGCACTGGGCTTGTAACGGGCCACCGGCGCCGGAGTAACACGCAGATCGGCAACATTTATACCGGTAGAACTCAGCCCGCAGATGATGGCGCGGTTGATCATACGGCTTATTTTGTTGGCATCGCGCGACACAATGATACTCGATTCCTTCGGCAGGGTCGAACCAAATGCGGCACCGATCTTCGAGGCCATTTCCGGGGTAATCTCAATATTAGCCAGCCCCGAAATGCCAAAGTCGTTAAACAGGTTTTTGGTCCATTTATCGCTCCAGATAATGCTGGTATAAACAGTCGAACCGTCTTCGACCTGCTTTTTGGGCCAGATTTTAACATTTTCACGAATGGTGGCACCCTTGCCGATACGACACTCTTCGCTGATAATGGCGCCGTTTTCGATAACACAGTTGGCTTCAATATGAGTGTTGGTGCTGATAACCGCTTCGCCCAGTTCAGTATTTGCTCCGACGTGAATGCCATCCCACAGGGTTGCGCCCTTGATGTGAGCGTCTTTTCTGATGATGCAGCCATCGCCAAGCACGCAGTTTTCAAGTTCGACACCATCTTCGATAATACAGTTGTGGCCGATGATTACACCGCCCTTGAACTTGACCTTTGCAGATATATTGCAATTTTTGCCGACCCACACATCGCGGCCAATGATATTAAGGCGTTTACCGGGAATCGTGAGATTAACTTCACCGTTCAACACGTTCTGAGTGGCCATCATATATTCGTCGAGATTGCCGATGTCTTTCCAGTAGCCCTCTGCAATGTAACCGTAGAGAGGCAGGCCTTCTTTGAGCATAAGCGGAAACAGGTTCTTGCTGAAATCGAACTCTGTCTTGGCCGGAATATACTTAAAAATTTCGGGTTCAAGAATGTAAATACCGGTATTGATAGTATCTGAGAAAACTTCGCCCCAGCTTGGCTTTTCGAGAAATCTGATAATTTTGCCGTCTTCGCCGGTAATGACGACACCGTATTCGAGAGGGTTGGTAACCCTGGTAAGAACCATGGTCGCCATTGCTTTCTTTTCGCGGTGATATTTGATCGCCTCCGAAAGGTCAAAATCAGTGAGCACGTCACCGGAAATAATTATAAAAGGCTCATCTTTGAGCTTCTCTTCAGTGTTTTTAACGCTGCCGGCAGTGCCAAAATCGGCAGTCGCCATCTGATATTCCATTTCGATATCAAAATCAGCGCCTTCACCAAAGTATTTGGTTATAACTTCGGGCTGAAAGTAAAGAATAGAGCATATTTTTTTGAATTCATGCTGTTTGAGCAAATTGACGATATGCTCCATCATCGGCAAATTTGCCAGAGGCACCATCGGTTTCGGGATATTGCACGTAATCGGTCGCAAACGCGTGCCAAAGCCACCAGCCATTATAACTGCTTTCATTTTCTTTTCCTCACTCATTCCATTCCTGATACCGGTAATTTAAATCCGGCTAAGCTCATTCTAGATTCGCCTCTGCTCTAAGTCAACAAGTAAAGCATCAAAAACCTTTTACCCCATTTTTTTTAAACAGAGCCAGGTATTTTTCCATCATCAGGTTCCAGTCTGCTGTTTGCAGAATGCGTTGGCGGGAAAGTTGCCCCATAAGCTTGAGTTGTTCTGCGGGCATCGAGAGGGCCGAATCAAGTGCCTGCCGCAATGAAGAGGTGTTGCGGTGCTCAAAAAAGAAGCCTTCAACACCGTTATCAAACATTTCGCTAAGGCCGCCCGTTGCAGGAACAAGCGGTGCGACGCCCGATGCCATGGCTTCGAGCACAACGTAGGCATACGCTTCATTTGAAGTTACTGCGAAGGCGAACAGATCGAGAGCCGAATAAACTTTTTCGACATCATTCCTGAACCCCAGAATATGAAAGCGGTCGCCGGCACCGAGTTCGACGGCTATGTTGTGAAGATGATCGGCATAGCCCGGCTGATACTCTCGCCCGATGTATAGCAAATGCACGTTTTGGCGATTGCGTGCCGGGCCGCGCTCGTCGAACAATGCCCGCAGAAGTATCTCAGAGCCTTTCTCAGGGTGTATTCTACCAGAAGAACCGATAATAACAGCCTGATCATCAACATTGAGCTCTTTGCGCAAACTGGCTCGCCGGGCAGAATCAGGGCGATATTTTTCGCTGTCGACGCCACTCTTGATGCATACAACTTTGGCAGCGTCGATTCCCCAGAATTTGAGAATTTTGTTTTTGACGTAATCGGCATTCGGCACCACGGCGGCGAGATGCCTGAACATGCGACGATGAATAGGGTCATTGCGACGATGGTTTCCCACCCCGATACGGTAAAACAGAAAAACCGGAACATGCCGGCCGGTTAACAGCCGCGCCGCGTGCAGCGGATACATCATCTGGGTTCTGAAGGCAACCACTGCCGCAGGGTTTAGGTTCGAAACCATCTTTAAACAGGCCGGGAAACTCGCCAGATCGTATTTAACCGTCGCCGGAAACTGCCACAACGGAATTTTGCGATCAGCGCACTGCGAGGCAATCAAAGACCCCTCTGGCGCAGCCACCAAAGCGTGATGGCCCCGGTCAATAAGGTCTCGCGCAAAACGAAGCCCGAACAATTCGAGCCCTGAGCAACTGTCGTAAGGTAAAAGCATCACAACCGGCTGTTGCATATTCAACCACCATAAAAAAATTTATACCAACAAATTATAAACCACT
>SABV01000174.1 GCA_009928855.1 Erysipelotrichia bacterium
AAAATCGAAATCAGTTTTGAGGGTTTACAAACAACATTTAAAGGGCGAACAGACAGACCTGATCGCGTAAAATATAAAACAATTGACAACGAAAACAACGAAAAACAGGTTGTAGCCGAAGTTAAAATCAAGGCAGACAGTATTAAACTCGTCGATGCCAATGAAGCTCTTCTGTGGAAAATCAAGTTTAACGATGATAAAATCAAGATAAGCAACAATGAAGAAGGCAATAATTCTTGTGAAATCAAGATAAAATCTTCTGACAAGGCCGAAATAAGAGATTCAGCAGGCAATGAAATAGGCAATGTCAGATATTATGATAATGGCAAACTGAAAGTCAAAGACGCAGCAGAAGCCGAAATTTTGACAACCAAAGACAGCAAATTTTCACTGGCGCCGGGCGTAATAATATTCAAACACATTCCGCTGGAGCATAGGGCAATTATAATATCTGAAATCATGCGCAAGGGCAGATGACAACTCTTTACTACTGCATGGGCGGCGGCCTTGGTCACATCACCAGATTTGTCGCTTTTTGTCACACGACCAGTATAAACCCGGTATTGCTGACCAACTGCAAAGCGGTTAAAGCCGGCATGATCAAAACTCCCGCCAGCCGCGTCATTTTTCCTGACGACAGCGACCAGCTTGACCAGGAAAAGCTAAGGAACTGGATAAAAAGAATTTTACAGAAAGAAAAACCGAAAAAATTGATTATTGACGCATTTCCCGGCGGTATCCTCGGCGAACTGTGCAATATCAATGAACTGCAATACGTTGAATGCCAATATCTAGCCAGAATTCTTGATCTCAAACAATATTGTCGGCGCATCGACAGCAACCTGCCCAGGTTCTCAACCATATACCGACTCGAAACACTACATGACGAGCACGAAAACTTTTTAAACTCAATGTCTTTGACACCCCGCAACCTTACGCTGGTCGATCCGCCAATGCCGGCTTCAGAAACATCACTGATGCTTCCGCCAAAGGCTTTTTGGGCAATCATACATTCGGGCACCGAAGAAGAAATACTGCAATTGTGGCAATTTGCCAGACAAACGGCTGAATGTGAAAATACCAATCCTGAGCTGCTATTCGTCACGCCGGGCGCAAAACCATCCTGCCTGACTTCTGAAGTCAGACATTTGAGCGTATACCCCGCACATACTGTAATAAACAGAGCTGAGCGTGTATTTTCGGCGGCGGGATTTAATATAATGAGGCAAATGCGCAATTATCGGGCACGACACGCAGTGATGCCCTTCAAGCGCGCTCTTGATGACCAGTTTTTTAGAGCAAGAACATGTTTAAAAGTATCCACGTTCGCGCAATAAAGACGTCAACATCTCAAACTGTTTTACAAGCAATGCAAAAGAGTCTTCAAGCATCGCGGCTTTATCTTCTTTTATAAGTGTTTCCAATTCAAGTGCTGCCCTGTGCAAAGCCAGCGCCGAAATATTAGCTGCCGATCCTTTGATGTTATGAGCAAGACGGCGAGCTTCGACAAAATTCCCACTGGCAATGGCCACTTTCAATTCGGCCAGATGTTGCGGTGTATCGCTATAAAAGGCTTTAATTATACGCTTTACCAGTTCTGCATCGCAGAGCAATCTCTGAAACAGCTCTGTTTCGACAAAAATTTCCATGCCTCTTTCCTGGTCAGAAAAGTGAGTCTCAGAGACGAGCGAATGATTACTGCCAGATCTTGAGCCCTTGGTTCTGGAAAGCCAGAGAGAGATCTTTTCTACCAACTCTCTGGGTTGCACCGGCTTGGCAATGTAATCATCCATTCCTGATTCAATACACCGGTCTTTATCACCAGCCATAGCATTGGCTGTCATTGCAATGACGGGGATCTGCGGGTTTAATACCGGAAAACGACCGCTGCGAATCGCTTCGACGGTTTCAAAACCATCCATTTCTGGCATCTGGCAATCAAGCAGAACCAGATGGTAATGATTTTGCTGAAGCTCAGCCAATGCCTCAACGCCGTTTTTAGCAAGATCAACACCATACCCCAGCTTTTTAAGTATGGCCATGGCTACTTCCTGGTTTGTAAGGTTGTCTTCGACCAGAAGAATACGGATATTACGGCGAATAGCCTCTGCAACCTGATGACGGGTGATAAGAGGCGTTTGATCTTCAGAGTCTGAAGATATACCAATAACCATAGCCAGGCAATCGTGCAATTGTGATTGCCTGAGCGGCTTGGTAAGATAGCCTGAAAAGCCCACGTTCTGAATCCAGGCAGCATCACCACGTTGCCCAAGAGAGGTTAACAACACAAGTTTCGTATTGCGAAGATCAGGATTTTTCTTTATGCGCGTGCATAATTCTCTGCCATCCATTTCAGGCATCAACATATCCAGCAGCGCCACCTGGTATGGCTCGCCTTGGTTAAAAGCTGTTTCAAGCATATCCAGAGCCGAACTGCCATCGGATGCTTCAGCGTATCTGCAGCCCCAGCTGGCCAGCAAATTGGTTACCAGAAGACGATTTACGGCATGATCATCAACCACAAGAATTTTGGTTCCGGCAATATTAACCATCGGCAGCGCGTCTGTCAAAACCCCATCGGCCTGTTTGCTGAAATGCGCCGTAAACCAGAATTGCGAGCCAACCCCAGGCACACTGGTGGCTCCAATTTTGCCACCCATCATCGACACAAGCTGTTTGGAAATAGCCAGGCCAAGACCCGTGCCACCATATTTTCTTGTGGTAGAACCATCGAGCTGCGTGAAGGCAGAGAACAAAGCATCAATACGATCAGACGGAATACCAATTCCGGTATCTTTGACAGAAAAATTTAATAGCACCTCTGAATCGCTCTCGTGTTCAAGATTAACGGCAATTACAACTTCACCTTTTTCGGTAAATTTAACAGCATTTCCGGCCAGATTGATCACAATTTGTCGCAAACGCCCCGGGTCACCGGATAAAAGCGAAGGCACCTCCGGCGCAATGATGCAGGCAAGCTCAAGACCTTTCTCATGTGCTTTAACAGCCAGAACTTCCACAGCATCTTCAATGGCTGTACGCAAATCGAACGATATTTCGTCGAGAGTCATCTTACCGGCTTCAATTTTTGAAAAATCAAGTATGTCGTTAATCAGCATCAGCAGGTTTTCTGAACTTGATCGCACCACTTCAGAATACTGACGTTGCTCAGCATTCAATTCAGTGTCGAGAAGCAGACTGGTCATGCCGATGATGCCGTTCATCGGAGTGCGGATTTCGTGGCTCATATTGGCAAGAAACTCGCTTTTGGCAGCATTGGCCATCCTGGCTTCTGAAGCAAGCTCTTCTGCCTGCAGCGTAAGCCTCTGCAGTTCAAGGTTTGCTTCTTCAAGCTCGGTAAGGGTGCGCCTAAGCTTATCTTCTGCCAGTTTTTTATCTGTAACATCTCGTATTATGCTTACTGCATGCCATTTTCCCTTGATCTGAATAGCAGAAAGAGAAAACGAAACAGATATTTCACGGCCGTCTTTGCAACGCGCTTCAAGATCAATGGCTTTACCAACCGACAAATCATGCCCCGACTGCTTAAATTGCGAAAAAATTGTCTCAAATTGAGTTATATAACGGGCGGGGGCAATCAATCGCTGTAAATTATTGCCAATAGCCTCTGATTTTGAATAGCCAAATATCTTTTCTGCGCCCGGGTTCCAATACGAAATTCTGGTATCGCCATCTACCATCAGAATCGCGTCATGCGCAGAATCCGTAATGGCTCGTATGCTCTGCTCACTCTCTAACAAAGCCTCTTCAACCAGCTTCTTCTGAGTGACATCAAGAATAACGCCTTCAAGCCACTTCAGATTACCAGAGGCATCAAACACTCCCTGCCCGCGATCAAACACCCACAGATAATCACCATTTTTGCGCCGCATACGATACTCTACCTCAAAGGAAGCACGCTCAGAAACACTCTTGGCAACGGCATCAGCAACGAGGCTGATATCATCCGGGTGGATAATATAGGCAAAATTCAAGGTGGGACTGTCAATAAAATCGCTTACAGCAAAACCTGTCAAACGCTCGATTTCAGTGCTGACAAATTTTACAGTCCAACATTGATCATTTAAACATCGATATGAAATGCCAGGCAGGTTTGCCAGAAGGGTTTTGAGCTGTTCTTCACTTTTGCGCAATTCTTCTTTTATGTAATATTGGGCAGTAACGTCGTGAAAAACCAGAACAACGCCACGGATCTGCCCATCAATATCGCGAATTGGCGCAGCACTGTCTGCAATCTGATACTCTTTTTTATCTTTTGCAATCAAAGTCGTATCGTTGGCGAGCTCAATAATTTTGCCAGTTTCAAGAACTGTTAAAACAGGGCATGGCACAGAGTTTCTGCTTCGATAATTGATGATTTTGAAAACCTCTGCAATATGTGCGGCATGAGCGTCTGAGAACGACCAACCGGTAAGCTTCACCGCGGCAGGGTTCATTCTGGTGATTCTGGCATTGGTGTCTGTAGCAATAACAGCGTCACCAATAGAATTCAAGGTAATGAAAAGATCGTTTTCTCTCTCGATAACCTCTCTGGCCCTGACGGCAACCAGTTCTTCAAGACTGAATTGCCTGTTTCTAAGAAATCCGACAAAAAGGGTGATAAGAACTGTGATAAGAAAACCGGCCCAGCCAGCACCAGCAAAACCGTTGTAGGCAATTGAATTATCGTTATACGCGTTATTTGGGTATATTTTAAGCAAAAAAGAACGACCGAAAATAAGCAGTGGATAAGAAACACAGAAAGGATGCTCGGCGTAAGATTCACGCCGCCCTCTCTTGTCACCACCAACAAAAGCAGCTATAAATTTGGGCTCAGAAACACCATCAAGAGCTGCAATTTCGACTACAACACCTTCGCTTCCGGCAGAGTTAACCGGAACAATAGAATCAAGAAGGCTCTGAACACGCAAAGTCAGACCGGCAAAACCCAGAAGAACTTTGGTGCTGGCTGCAAAAACTGGCTGCAATAGCAACATGGCATCGTCTTCGCTATTTTCATGGAACTGAGTCAGAGGGAAAGCGGCTGTCACCAGACCACTTTTTAAAGCTATGCCAATCGCTGTTTTTTCAAGTTCATTGCTGCCAAGGTCATACCCTTTTAGCAGAATATCACTATTCAGCGGATACTTGTAAACTACAGGATAATAGCAGCTTTTTTCGGCAGATGCGCGACTTTGCCCATTATCGTCAGTAACAGATATACTGAAGTCTGTGAAACCCTCTGATCTTATTCTCTGTTCGAAAGACTCTTTGTCTGCATGCTCTACAAATGCTATCCAATGCCAGCAAAGCGTCTGTTTCAGTCTTTGCATGGGTTCGACATAGCTTTTGAATTCTTTAAATGGTTTAAAGAAACTATTACTGCCCATAAAACGAGCAAAGCCATCAAGATCTCTGCGAATTTGACGAAACGACTCACCAATAAGCTGGTTTTTGACATCGGCAACCCAGCGAAATGACCGACGTTTTTCTATTAATTCGGTTTCATTAAGAAAAAAAGCAACAATAAAAGTGAGAGTCAAACCAAAAATAAAAACAAAAATAGTCTCAGTATGCATCAGCAAAATGTTCTGGGCACTCGCTTTAAGAAGATCACGCCATTGCAAAACACAAAAAGCAGCAATAGAAAGGATAACAAGGGCAAGAAATGGCAGAATTGCCGCAAATCTGGCTTCAATTATAGATTGCTTCCAGTCTTCTGCAAGCACGTCAATGCCCACCAGCATTATCGTTTTACCAGTCGCCGGGTCTCTGACCGGCACGAAAGCAGAAATAAAGGTGCCATATTCATCTGCAAAAGGCCCAATTGCAATAGGCTTGCCATCTGCAAAACACTGCCATAATCGAGGATCTGGTTGTTCATAACGTGTTCCTACAGGAGATGCCTGAGAATCGCCATCGGCATAATTCTCTGGGCCAAAAAACATCTGACCATCTCTTATGGCAACGGTATAAATACCACGCAGGCCTTTTTGAAAATTACCCAAAGCAAGCATTTGTGACCGCAAGCGCAAAAAAGCGGGGTTATCAGAGTCGGCCGCCGTAAATGTCAGCGCTCTTGCTCTATCTGGATTGATTGTCTGGCCGATACTGATACCAAGACGCAGAATGTCTTCTCTTAGATTTACGTCTGCCATATCTCCGTGCCAGTCGACAACACTCCAGCCGGTTACAAATAAAAATGGCATCAATACAGGAAAAAGAAAACGCTTAAAAAACAAATCGGTTTCCCGGACATTTGGCAAAAAGCGACCATAGAACCAGATCCCGCTGAGGCAAGCAAGAGCACAGAGAGCCCGAATAAATTCGACCGGAAAACCGCTCCAGGTGAGCCATGAGTTCGAATTTATCGTTGCAGCCGGCCAGATGGGAGCAGCAGCAACAATGAGCCCCCCCGCAACAGCATAAACCAAAAAAGCTACAGCAGCGGCGACTAATCCATAGCGTCGTTCAGCAACAGTATGCCTGGTTTCTGAAAACAATATCCAAGAAGCCAGTAGAGCCCCAGGGAAAGCCATCGTATAACGAACAGCAGCTTTAAAAACTTCAACACCCCAGAAACTGGCCACCGAACACAACAAGAGCGGAACGATGAAAAAAAAGCGCCCCAGACCTTTACCGGTCTGATCTTTGAGAGCAGAAGCACAAAACCCGATCAGCGCAGTAAAAGATAACGTCAGCATTGCAGGTCTTAGCAGATCAAGCCAGCTGCTGGTGACAGCCATGGCAAACATATCAAGCCATTCGTTCAGGCCATGTAAGGCAGCAAATAACCCCAACCACTTCCATGAAATTCTGCCGGCTGGCTGTAAATAAACCAAACGGAAACAGATAACTGAAAGAAGAAGAAAAGAAATTCCATACCAGAGATAAATATAGTCGAGCTGGTTAACGAACCAGTTGAATTCCATCTGATACCCCTCAAGATTCCTGTTCGGCGTTAGTTTAAGTATGTAGGTTATTATTTAGAAAGCACACCAGGAAACTGTACACAATTATAGTCTCAACTGCAAAGCCTTTCAAGCGATAATAAGCAAAAAAAACGAAAAACGGCAAAAACACATCAGCATGCGTTTTTGCCGTAGCAGTTTAAAATGCAATTATTACAGACCGGCTCGACTCATTTCAGCCATTGCTTCGAGACCAATAGTCAGCATGCGCTCTTTGCCCATAGTAACCTTTTCTCCGTGAGGGTCATAATTTCCCTCTTCCCATTTTAACGGATTACCGTCAATGGTAGCGATAGCACCGGCACGAATATTTCTCAGAGATGCAATGACAAACAGCGCAGAACATTCCATCTCAACGCCTGGTACACCGGCTTTGCTGTATAACTCAAGCGAGGTCGGCAAAACGCCGGTATAGAATAGATCGCTTGTCACCATAATGCCACGCTTATAGGGAGCCGCCATATCTTTACAAACTTTTTCAAGCGCCAGACAGACTTCTGCATCGGCGATAGCTGGGTATCCCTGAGGGATCAGCAAAGGTGTCACACCATCTTCACGAACCGCTCCGGTGGCCACAATATGGTCACCCTGACCAAGATAATCCTGCAGACTGCCGCACGTGCCAACACGTACAATAATCTTCGCCCCGACTTTTATCAATTCTTCGAAGCAGATAGAAGCCCCGGCAGAACCAACACCGTGAGAAGTAATCGTAATTTTCTGACCTTTATAAATCCCCAGAAAAGTTCTGTATTCTCTGTTATAAGCCAGTTCTTCGTAGCTTTCACAAAGTTTTGCAATTTTTTCAGCGCGGGCCGGATCACCGCA